>JAJFUH010000022.1 GCA_021372535.1 bacterium | reverse complement strand
CTGTTCGAATGCAACTAGGTATTGGATCACCCGGGCAGGACCGGCATCTTATTCCTGAGCCGTTACCTCGCCCGGATGGTGTCGTCACCGATCTGTATCAGTCTTTCTGTTCCTTTTCGGTTTTCTTTGATTCGAGCTTTTCGAGACGTTTTTCAATACCCGCGAGAGCAGTCCTGAGCTGTTCCGCCTGAACACGGAGATTCTCCGTTTCCATGCTCTCATCGTATGGTTCCGTAATGCTGCCCGGATAGGGGGATACCGGAGCGGTCGGCATTACTGCCGGAACTGCAAAGGGGATGGTCCAGCACAACCCCCGCCTTCTTCCGCCTCTGCCTCCGGCAAAACCCATACCACGGTGACCATAGGGGTTCATGAAGCCGGGAACTCCGTAACCGGCGCAATATCCTGCGGCTCTTCCTGTCATCGGACCGAGTCCCAATGGCCCTGTTCTGTCTCCGCCTGGCATAACTGACCTCCTTTAAGAGGGCTCTGAAAAAATATTTTCACACGCCCCATGATGAAATTTACAGTTTTTGTTATGATACTTCTCTTGTCAAATATGCTCCGCATTCGGGGCATTTCATCTGGTTGCAGGGTATTCCCCGCGAATGCGGCACCTTGGTCCCGCAGCCCGGACATATGCAGTTTCCACCCGGACCCGCCGCAGAGCCTCCTCCCATTTTTCCTCTACCTCTTCCCCGTGTTGACGGGCCTGTTCCGTCCTGTTTTGGCATATGGAACTCCTCTATGTTACTGATGGTTTACAATGGTTAATATTCACTGCTTAAAAGTCTTGTGATAAAGTCTGTAAGTGTGGATATAAGCTGTCAAGGATCGGCACGAAGTGCCGATTTACACGCCCTTGACAGCAACAAAACAACACATTTTGTTATAGGGCTCGTGAAAAATATACTTTTTCACGGCCCTCTTATAAGAACCGATAATGTTTGTCAGCAGATTGTTCATTACTTTTCGTGTTTATCCTCGATGTAATTCACCGACGAACCGGTTACCGCGCCTTTATCAGCTGAACCGGCAAACCTTCCTTTTATTGCTCTGTAAAGCCTCCTTGTGATGCCATACGGTTTACGGGCATCGTTTATCACGGCAGCCACAGCAGGAACGACAAACGTGAGAAGGCCAACGGTTCGCGACCTCTTCCCGGTAAAGCTGCGTATACCGATGCCGCATATCCCTCGTCCCCGACCGGTCCGCGGACCATGTCCCACAGGACCCTTTCCATCAAAACCTGGCATAGCATCCACCTCCGGTTTTCACCAGTGTCCTTCAACCGTCGCCTTTGCCACCCGGCTGAGTTTTCCTGCCCGAAAATCCGCCAGCGCCTCCTGTACGGTGCCGGAAACGCCGGTGTAGATTTCCACCCCGGCCGCTTCGAGCGCGGCGAACGCTTTGGGCCCGACATTGCCGGTTATCACCGCCCCGGCTCCCAGATCGGTTACATTTCTGGCGGCCTGAATTCCCGCTCCCTGGAGCGCATTGAGATTCTGCGAGTTGTCATGGGCTGAAAAAGCGCCCGTATCGGAATCGATCAGGATAAAGTATTTTCCTCTGCCGAATCTCGGATCGACACGGCTGTTTATTTCCTTTCCCTGCGAGCTGATTGCAATTTTCATGATATTTATGCCTCCTTTTTGCAGTCGGAGTGTGATTGACGATGCGGACGTCCCTGTTCGCACTGTCTTCCCCGTTCGCACCACCGGTGACGGTGTTTTCTGCAGCCCGGCATCGTAAATTCGGGCTTTTGAACAGTACCGTTGATGAAAGCGTCTACAATCCGGTCGACCGTTCCCATCGTCCACGGATAAATATCGACACCGAGCGACGTCAGATATGATGCGAACTGCCTCGACAGGGCGCCGCAGACGAGAACATCGGCCTGGTTTGCGATGAGCTCCGCGGTTTTTACAGGTTCCGCAGGGTTCAGGGAAATTTCGCTTCTCGATACAACCGAGCCGTTTTCGATAGTCATAATAACAAGCTTGCCGGCGGTATCGAGCACAGGCGAAACACTGTCGTACCATAAAGGTATGGCGATCCGCATGGTTGTTTTCTCCGGGGAATAAAAAGAGCAAATCCTGTACCATAATTGTGAGGCAATAAGCAAACACTTTTAATAACAATGTATTATGCTAAGAGAGCAGGCGAAAAGAAGTGAGACAAACGGAGGTGATATGTATTATAACGATACATATCTGGATTGAGAAGTGTATCATAATGATACTGAACGGAGTTTTCTATTCTTCGTGACTTTCGCTGGTGATACCGTATTCCTCTATCTTGCGGTAGAGGGTTTTCCGGCCGATTCCGAGCGCGCGGGCAGCTGAGGCTTTGTTGCCGTTGTTACACCTGAGGGCTTCGGTGATGGCGCGAGCCTCGATATCCCGCAGAGAAAAACCGGATTCCTGTGTCAGAGAGGGTACTGCGGTTTTTTTTCTGAACTGCGGCGGCAGGTGCTCGGGAAGAATTACCGTGCCTGCGCAGAGAACAAAGGCATGCTCGATGGCGTTTTCGAGTTCCCGTATATTGCCGGGATAATCGTGTTCCAGCAGAGCCGCCATGGCTGCATCCGAAATCCGTTCGATTTCCCGCGAGTGGAGTGTATTGAAGCGTTCGATGAAATGTTCCGCAAGCAGGGGGATATCGTCCCTCCGTTCCCTGAGCGGCGGGATAAAGAGCCTGATCACATTGATGCGGTAATAGAGATCGCTCCTGAAGGCGCCATTTTTCACCAGCTCTTCAAGATTGCGGTTGGTGGCTGTCAGGATACGGACATCGGCCTTTTCAGGTTTTATCGATCCGAGCGGCTCATATACCTTTTCCTGGAGGAGCCGGAGGAGCCTGACCTGGAGGGCGGGCGAAATGTCGCCGATTTCATCGAGCAGTATGGTGCCGCCTTCCGCGAGCGCGAACCGCCCCGGTTTGTCGGTACGGGCATCGGTGAAAGCCCCGGCTTTGTATCCGAAAAGCTCGCTTTCGAGAAGCGTGTCCGGCAGGGCCGCGCAGTTTACCGCCACAAACGGGCCGTTCCGCCGGGAACTGAGGTCATGGATTGCACGGCAGACAAGCTCCTTGCCGGTGCCGCTTTCTCCTTCCACGAGGACAGTGGCCGGGCTTTCGGCGATGACAGGCAGGATGTCGAAGATTTCTCTCATCCGGTGATTGCGGCTGACTATATCGGAAAAGGTATAACTGCTCCGCAGTTTACGCCTGAGCTCTTCCACGGCGCTCAGGTCGCGGAACGTTTCGACTCCGCCGATGACTTTTCCTTGGGAATTGCGGAGGAGTGCGGTCGAGATGCTCACCGGAACCTTTGTCCCGTCGGCCCGGAGAAAATACACGGGCAGGTTGGTGACCGGTTCCCCGCTTTCCGAGGTGTGGAGGAGCGCGCATCGTTCCTCGCAGATGGATGCTCTGAACACATACTTGCAGGGCTGGCCGATGGCTTCCTTTTTCGGAATGCCGGTTATGAGTTCCGCGGCACGGTTAAAGGAGGTCACTCGCCATTCCTTGTCGACCGTAAACACCCCGTCCGTGATGGAATCGAGGATGATGTCCTTTTCGCTTGAAGCTTCCTGTTTATTCATAATTTACATGGAGTGACCGGTTTGACTGCAATAACCCGTGATCGATGTGGTTTGAGAACATATAATTATCAAAAGCCATGTGAAAACATCATATGTCTGGAAACAGGCTGTCATGGGGCGGCATAAAGTACTGATTCCCGATTAATGATCCGGGAACATGTTTACATGATGGCGATCCCCTGAAAACCATGATGAATTGTATTGTAATGAATTGATTATAAATAGCATATAAACCATTAAAGCCCGTGTATTAATAAACCCATTGAAAAGCCCCGCGGTCACAACCGGTTTTCGGAAAAAGAATGGGTGCTGTCCGAGCGAACCGAAGGTTCGTGAGTTCACACATTCCCGAAAAACGGGCAGTGACCGTGGAAAAAGGCTTTTCACGGGGTGCCCTTTCCTTGGTTACTTCCTTTGGGCACGCAAAGGAAGTAACATAATAGAAAAAAGTGTTCTTAAAAAAATGGGGGGTTGTCAGGCAATTTACATACCCTTGACAGCAACAATACATTTCACTATCGAACGTGTGAAAAGATACTTTTTCACCGCCCTCTTGAATGCCGGTTGTGGTTTGTGCTTCAACAGTAATGCATGTTGCCGAGTTTACCCGTGTATTTTTTCGAGCAGCCAGGCGATATTTTCGGCGAAGGTGCGGATTGTCCGGATACCTTCCGCATCCTGCAGGACTTCGCCCATTTCACGGCCGAAGGCTATATTCCAGTATGTGCTCCCCGGAACGACCATGCCGTTGATCATGTACCACATGAGGAGCTGGGCAATGGTGAAGTTCTGTCCGATACGGCGGGCGACCGCAATCGGGCCCCCTACCTTGCGGCTGAACAGATTGCCGTTGTGACGGGCCACATAACCGGCACGGTCGAGCAGGGCGGTGAGCTCGGCGGTTGCCGAACCGAAGTAGACCGGTGAACCCACAATGAACCCGTCCGAATCGACCATCGCCCTGAATATCGGATCGAAATCGTCATCGAGGATACAGCGCGGTGCATTTCTGCATTCCATGCAGGCGATGCAGGTCTTGATGGATTTTCCCGCGAGAGATATGAATTCGGTCTCGATGCCCTTTTCCTCGAAAACCTCGAGGGCAAGCTTGAGGAGGGAGTCCGTATTGCCGCCCACGCGCGGGCTGCCTGATATTGCTAGAATTTTCATGGTGCCTCCCGAATTGTCATTGTCCATATTTTAAAACCACAAAGGCACGAAGACACGAAGAAAAAGTATATATAAAAACCTTTGTGCCTTAGTGTTTTTGTGGTAAAAAAGCTTCTTTTCACTCCCGTTTCCCGTATACGATCCCGTCGACAATATCCATCGTTTCACGGGCGGCGTTGTCCCAGGTGAAGGTCTGCGACCATGCGAGGGCGTTTCTGCCGAGCCTGTCGCGAAGGCCGCCATCGGTCAGAATCCGTATAAGACGGTCGGCGAGCGCCGCATGGTCGCCGTACGGGAAGAGCAGCCCTGTCTCGCCATCGCGCACCGAGTCGCGGAGCCCGTCCGTATCCGATGCCACAGCTACAGTCCCGCATGCGTTCGCCTCGATGTTGGTAAGTCCCCAGCCCTCTTTGGGCGAAGGATTGACAACAACATGAACGCGCCGCATCCAGTCGACTTTTTCCGTGGTCGGCACAAATCCGGTGAAAACGACATGGTCGGCTACACCGAGGGAGGCCGCGAGTTTCCGCAGCTCGGTTATCGTGTCGCCTGAGCCGACAATCACGAGCCGGGCATCTGGGATATGTTTAAGTACTAATGGCAGGGCGCGGATGACGACATCGACGCTCTTGTAGCGTTTGATACGACCGACATACAGGATGGTCGGTACATCGAATTTTTCGACCGTATCGTCACGGTTATAGATTTCATGATCCATGCCGCAGTGAACGACCCTGATGAACCGAGGATCGATGCCCCGCCGTTCGAGGTCATGGGCTGTGCTCTCGGAAATCACCTCGAAGGTGGCATTGCGGAACACACGAGGTATGGGGCGCTCCATGAGATACACGTACGATGCGAAAACGGGATTCGTTTCACGGTACACCGTGGTGCCGAACAGGTGCGGGACGACCACGAGAATGGGTTTTTTAAGGTACAGCGGCGTAAAGAAAGGGACCTTGTTGATGTCCTCGACGACCAGATCGAAATGTTCCGCCCGGTCGAGCTTTATCAGGAGGCGCGGTACGGCGAAATTGAACGTTTCGCGTGTTCCCGTACGGATGACCCTGATGCCCTCGTACTCGTCATGGGTATTCCCTCCGCGGAAACCGGAAGCCACGAGGGTCACATCGTTGCCGCGCCCGGCAAAGCGCCTGAATATCTCGGTCAGGTGAACTTCGGCCCCTCCTGACATTGGATTGGCCATGTCCATCCAGTTGACGAGGAGTATCTTCACCGTGCCTTCCTTTCGCCGACGCTCAGCGCAAATGCCGCGCCGCCGGGGAGCGCTCCGGTGAATCCGGAGGCTGTTGCGAGAAGCGTATAGGAAACGACTGTGGCCTGTTCAACACCCACCGTCGAGAAAAGGATAAACGCCACCGTCTCGCGCACGCCGACTCCGCCGAACGAGAAGGGCAGGCTTGCTACGATTTCTATCACCGGCACGAAAAGGGCGAAATAGGAGAATCCGAGCTCGATTCCGACAGCACGCCCGCAGAGAAAATGGACGCCGATACGGGTAATCTGAATAAGGCACGACAGCCCGAAAACCTCGATGAGCGTCCGTGGTGAGCGGGTCAGCAGGTGCATTTCGCCGTACACCGCGGACAGTTTTTCGCCGAATCCTTCGGGAATAAACCTGCCGAACATCCGTTTCACAATCGAGCCGAGCGGTCTGAACGCGAAAAGAGCGATAAATCCGGCCAGTATGAGAAACATGAACACCGCGGCAGGCAGCGCTCTGTTAGCCGGCCCCGAAGGGAGAACCAGGAACGCGCCGAGACTGAACAGCACGAGGACGAGCAGGCCGATGACACGATCGGCGAGGGTCGATGAAAACGACTGGGTTGCCTGCCCCGAAGCCACAGCGGTTTTGTACACACGGATTACATCGCCCCCGACGAAGCCGGGAAGCAGGTAATTGAAGAAAAGCCCCATGAAGTACCGCGCAACCGTCCCGCCGAATCCGAGACGGATGCCGTGAAACTTCAGCAGCGTTCCCCACTGAACTGCGCCGAGCACACCGCTCACGATGAACACCGCGACAGCCCCGGCGAGCAGGAGACGGTCCGCCGTCCACATGGTCGAGGCGATTGTGCCGATTCTGAACCGCCAGCCGATGTATGTGAGGAGGAGGAGCGATACGATAATCCGTAACCAGCCGGAAGACAGAAACCGTACGACCGGCGGTTTCTTCGCTGTGCTGCCTGTTTTGTTCATTGAGTATGTTCTCCCGCCGAGGTGTCGGCAGGTGATGTCTGAAGATTTTTCATGATTATCTCGCGGTACCGGGCCGGTTCCGGATCGTTCGGCAACAGAGCGATAAGTCGGTCGGTGGCTTTGAGCGCCTCGTTATAATCGCGTGACTGGTAGAGCGCCATGATATATCCCTTGAGAACATCGGTGTTGTCGGGATGACTGGTGGTGAGCGGATTGAGAACCATGAGCGCCGCACCGGGCAGGTTAAACTCGATAAACCGTATCCCCGTCCTGAGCGATGTCATGATGTCATCCGGCGGAAGCTTCCGGATTTCCTCGGTAACCAGCCGCTCGTATTCATCGGTAAAACCTCCCCTGTACAGGATCGAACAGAGCAGGATACGGTGGTCGAGCTCGGGACTGGTGTATTCGAACATCCCCCGTGCGGCCCTGAGAGCGTTTGCACGGTCGCCGAGCTCGATGTATTTCTCGCAGAGGCGGATGAATGCGATCACGTAGTTATAGAGAAGGCGGGTGGTTTCGGGCGACTTATAGACCGTGGGATCGGTCACCCCGCGGTACGAATACCGTCCGAAAATGTTGCGGTCGAGCGCCGCTGCTTCCACATGGTATGTATCCTTCGGCGCTGCTTCCTTGCCGAGACGAAAAACCATTCCTTCAAGGGTCATATGCTCGTAGAGGCCGATCATGGTCTCCGAGCCGACCGTGACCCCGAAATAGATGGGACGCGTCCAGTTTGTCTCCTGTATTATGTGCGCCGTCATAAGGCTCGCCACACTCAGAATGCCGATTCTATCACTCCCGACCGCTCCGAGCTTGTCCGGTGGCATGTTCCATGTCATGCCGGCGATGGTGACTTCTCGCGGTTCGAGTGTCCAGCGGCGTGTCTGCCCCGAAAGGAGGTTGTCCCCGCAGAGCCTGTTGTCGATGAAATCGTCCGAATACGATATGGGAACGGTAACATCCTCGTCCCTGAGCTGTTTTATATACCAGGGAGCGTTGAGAAGACTCAGGTTGATTATCCGCACATCACGGCGCAGGCCGAGAACCTCGCGGGCATACCAGAGGGGATAGGTGTCGTTGTCGCCGTTGGTGAACAGGATTGAGTTCGGGGCGCAGGAATCGAGCATGTTAGTCCCGTAATCGAGGGGAATCCAGTTATGCGAACGGTCGTGAACATGGTAATTCGTGCATTCCGGATCGATATGGTTCGAGAGCGCCGCCACAGGAATAATGGTGGCAAAAACCGCACCCGCAACAAGAACAATCCCTGCTGTAAGCCCCGGCCTTTCCAGCCGTCCGACAGCCGACCGGATGAGGCTCAGCACACCGAAAACACCGAATCCGGCCCAGACCATGACGACAAGAAACGATCCGAGGAAGAAGTAGTCGCGCTCCCGCGCCTGGGGATTATTCATGTTGAGATAGAGTATAAGCCCGACCGATGTCAGGAGAAAATACAGGAGAAAGGGAACGAACCGTTTCACGTCATGGCGGGCATGAATGAAGATTCCGGCGAACACGAGAATCCAAAGACCTATCGGAATAAACACCTCGTCACGGATATCGGCTTTCATGTCGGGATAATCCATTGACAGGTCGTTGGTGAACGTCACGGTCGCCACGGGACCCCATTTTGGGAACTGTTCGAGGAGATAACGGAGATACATGAAACCGAACTGGTATCCGGGACCGGCGTTCCGGGTGAACATCCCGGTGTACATGTTTCCCTGGCCGTACTGCTCGCGGTCGAGATATTCCGTATACCGTTTCCATGTATCGGGATTGCCTTCGTTGATGGCCGGATGCTTCGAGGCGCGGACGACCACTGTGGGATAGACGGAGTACCCGATTCCGTAGAGCGAGAGACAGAGCACAAGCCCGAGAAATGTCCGTGTCCACTGGTGTACTGCCGAACGTGAAAACCGCACGATGATGTACGGGCCGGCAAGGGAGAACAGGCCCATGGCGATATACAGATAGAGCCGTCCCCCGGCAAGCCTCGTTGCGCCGATGACTGTGAGGAATACCGCCAGCGCGACCCAGAGCCGCAGGTCCGAGAACCACTGAGGTTTCTCCGTCAGCACGATCAGGACAACGACCGGAGCGATGAGCAGAACATAGAGATGAATGCCGTTGCCGAGGCCGATGAGATATGCCGCGCAGAAAAGATACCGGAACGACCGTGGATTTTCCTTTTCCCCGGCCCACCTGAGTGTAAGCCAGACAGCCAGCAGGGAAAGGAGGAGACTTGGCATGTAGGTTTCGGTTTCGAGGGCGTTTTCCCAGAACTGATTGGAGAACGCCGCGAGGAATGCCGCAACCGATGCGCTGAATATGATAATGCCGTCATGGATTGCGCTCCCCCTGAAGGCCGAAATTCTCGTGATGAGCCTTACCATGACGAGATAGAAGAGCATGACGGTGAAAGCCGCCGAAAAAGCTCCCATGAGGTTGAGCCTGTAAGCCACGCTGTCGAAGCCCCCGCCCCTGAAGTCGTAGAACGGGATGATGGACATGACACGGCCGGCGAGCGAAAGGAGCGGCGATCCGGGCGGATGAGGGATGCCCATGGTGACGGCGCAGGAGATGAATTCGGCGCTGTCCCAGAATGATACTGTCGGCGCCACGGTCAGAAGGTATATGACCAATGTCACCATGAAAATGACCAATGCCGCCAGCGAATTTATTTTTCCAGAGTTCACCGGGGCGTTTGCCTCATGGTTTGAGAATCGGGGAGCGACTTCCTGCGCTCCTGTTCGGACAGGATTTTAATGCTTTCCTGTACGGATTTGTCTCCGGGAGTCAGTTTTCCCAGATGACCAAGCGCGTTGATAGCCTCTCCGAGCTGCCCGGTTGAATACAGCAGCGAGGCATAAACTTTCCATGCCTCGACACTGGTCGAATCATCGGCGATGATTTCCTTGAAGTATTCGATAGCCGCGCTGTCGAGTGAATTCTGGAAAAGACGCGTTCCGAATTCGATCTTGTCCGATGTATTCTTCAGATTGAGCCGGGCGGTTTCGTTTCTGACCACAGTGCTGGCTTTGTCATGCTCTCCGAGGGTATCGAGGAGACCGGCCACCTGCAGACGCTCATCAAGAAGACCCTCGCGGCCTTCGATAAAGTCGGGATTCCTGATCTCGTTATCGAGAAATTCTTTCAATTCATCGGTGATTTTCCCGTTCCACATGATTTTGTACAGAATCACCCTTTTTGAAAGATCATGGAGCGTTCTTTCAATGGCTCCCCGCGCGGCCCGGGTGGCGTTTTCTTTGTCGCCCATCGATACATACCGCTCGCAGAGCTGGGCAAATCCGATAAAGTAATTGGTAACGAGCTTGAGCGTGTTGGGCGGTTTGTATACGGAATCATCGGTAAGTGACCGGTATTTATACACGTTGAATACATTATTGTCAAGCACGGGAACGTCCACATTGGGATAGCCGGGAGCGACTGAATTCTTTACGAGCCGCGATACCATTCCTTCCATGGCAAGGTAATCATCGAGCCCGATCTTGTTTTCCTGGGCCACAGTCACCGCAAAAAAGATAGGCCGTGTCCAGTTTACCCATTCGATTATCTTGTAGACCATCACATCCTGAATACGGATCATTCCGTAATTCTGGTCATGATGGTAGGTCGGAAGCTTCCACGATATTCCCGCAGCCTCGACATTTTTTCCCTCGATCGGCCATACACGGAGGGCGAGGTCCTGATCGTCGTGACCGCAGAGAGTGTTTTCGATGAAATCGTCGCTGAATTGAACAGGGATGGTTTTCCGCTCGGTCGACACCGGCCTCACATATTCCTGTTCCTTCTTGCTGAGAAGAACCGGTTCCTGAGGGATTGACACACTTTCGTGCGTGTTCTGTAAAATATACCAGTCTGTGTTGAGGAGGCTGAGATTGACGATACGGACATCCTTCCGGAAGCCTTTCACCTCCTGGAGGTACCAGAGTGGAAAAGTGTCGTTGTCGCCGTTTGTAAAGAGGATTGCGTCCTTGTCGCACGAAATGAGTATGTTGTAGGCATAGTCAAAGGGAGCCCAGTCTTCCGTACGGTCATGCGCCTGCCAGTTGGTATATTTCGGATCGATATGATTGGAAGCGATCGAGACCGGTACGATCGTTGCAAACAGGATAAAGAGAGCCACGGTAACCGGAGCGATCAGACGAGCGCTGTTTTTTTCCTGGAACCATGCCTGTATGTCCGTGATGACGCCGTATATTCCGAAGCCGATCCAGTAGGAGATGATGTAAAACGATCCGAGGAAAAAGTAGGCACGCTCGCGCACCTGAGGATTTTTCATGTTGAGATAGAGGGCAAGACCGACCGATGATACGATGAAAAAGATCAGGAATGCGGAAAACCGCTTCCAGTCCTCACGGGCGTGTGTATAGATGCCATATATCAAAAGCGAAAGAAGAAGCACCGAAATCGAGACTTCATCACGGATGGTAACATCCTGTTCCGGATAATCCGCCGACCGGTTGTTGTCGAAGGTAACACTGATGGTCGGGCCCCATTTGGGGAACTGCTGTATGAGATAACGCAGATACATGTAGCCGAACTGGTATTTGAAGCTTGCATTACGGGTAAATATGCCGATATACATGTTTTCCTGGCCGTACTGCTCGCGCGCCATATAGAGTTTGTACCGCTCCCAGTTGTCGGGATTGCCCTCGTTGATGATCGGGCTTTTCCCGGCGCGGACCATGACGGTCGGATAGACGGAAAATCCGATGATATAGAGTGATCCGCAAAAGATAAGACCGAGCAGCACGACCATCCATTGAGCACGGTTTCCCATGGAGAGCCTGTACAGGATGAACGGAGCAGCAAACGCGAAAACAGCCATGGAGAAATACAGGATTTCAAGCCCCGTGAAAAGTTTGATGACCGCCGCCAGAATCATGAATACGGCAAGATAGAGCCAGAGCTTCTTTTCCGAAAACCACTGCGGTTTCGAGAACAGCACGAGGAGAAATACCGTTGGCGCAATCAGGAGAACGGTCAGGTGAACCCCGTTACCGATGCCGATGAGATACGAAGCCAGAAACAGGTACCGGACAGCCTTCGGGTCTTCTTTCCGTTCATCCCACCGCAGGGTAAGCCATACGGCGAGCATGGACATGAAAAGGCTCGGCATGTATGTTTCCGTTTCGATGGCATTGCTCCAGAACTCATCGGAAAATGCAACGAGAAAGGCAGTTATCACGGCGGTGAACATGGTAACCGCATCATCGAGCCTCCTGCCGTTAGGCGGCCTGAATTTATGAATGAGGCGCACCATGATGAGATAGGTGAGCATGACAGTCAGCGCACCGAGAATGACATCGATCATGTTGACGCGGAATGCGATTTCTTCAAGACCCTCCCCACGGAAATCATAGAAAGGTATAAGTGAAAATACACGGCCGATGAGCGAAAGGAGCGGTGATCCGGGCGGATGGGGTATTCCCATGATAAACGAGCAGGTGATGAACTCGCCGCAGTCCCAGAACGAGAGTGTCGGCGCCACGGTCATAATATATACCCCGAGCATGATTATCAAAAGGCACGCCGCTATGATTTTATTGATAGTTCCTGCGGTCACACGCATCCTCCGTATAAAGAATGATCAAAGTTAACAGCCATATGGATTTGAATTACTTAATATAGATTTTAACTGCCGGTAGTGCAAGGAATTTCATATTCGGCGAACCTTTTTACAGTTCCATATCTTACACGTTCACAAACAATTTCCGGTTTCCCCGGAAAACCATTTTTTTCTCAGGCGGAAATGGTTATTTTATTAAAGTGGTTTTTATGGAATAGTTATGATGCTCCAACAAAAAGGAGGAGCGAAAGTGCTTGGTTTTATAATTCGTATACTGCTTATCTGGTGGCTTCTGACCGCACTGTTCAAATGGCTTAACAAGCCTTCTTCTTCCGAAAGGACATCCCAATCCGCCGGCGATGATGGGAATTCAACCCATAACAGCGACCCCTCTGTCGTGCATTCCGGCACGATTGAAGATGCTGATTTCGAGGAAATCGACGACAAATGAAGCTTGATAATTTCGCACAAATACGGGTGATTCTCCTTTCGGGAGAGGAATTCCAGCGCTCCGAGCGCCTGTCCGAAATACTCGAAGCCACCGTTGACCCGGCTACCCGTGATTTCAATCTCGATACGGTTTATCCTGATCAGTTTACCAATAACAGATCTGATCCGGGAAAAATCACCGTTGAAGGATTATCGGCTCTCATTCAAACCTTTCCCATGATGGCTGAGCGGCGGGTTGTCGTTGTCAGGGATTTCGATCAGCTTCATAAAGAGATCCAGAAGAAAGCGTGCGAGATCATAAAAAACACCCCGGAAACAACCCTTGTAATCGTCGAGGGCGAAAAGGCATCGCTTTCCCCGAAACCGCCGAAGGACTTTTTCCTGGGTGAATCATTCAAGCGGATATACGAGAATCAGCTCCCCTCATGGATCAGGCAGCGGTTCACCCGGCGCGGCAGAAAGGTGACGGATGATGCAATCGCGCTTATTGTCAACAATGTCGGCGACGGGCTCCGTGAGCTTGACGGCGAAATCGAAAAGATAACTATCGCCGCCGGGGAAAGCGTAATGATAAACGGAGGTGCGGTCGAACTCGTTGTCGGGGAGTTAAAGCGCCATACGGTGTATACGCTGTCAAATGCGGTGGGACTCGGCGATTTCAGCGAGACGCTCCGTATCCTCACGAGTCTCATGGAAACCGAAAAGAACAGGGAGACCTTTTATCTCGGAGCGCTTATGTCGCACATCATGAAAATCGCGCTCTTCAATGGTCTTGTCCGCAGCGGCGCCCCAACGAACGAAGCCATGAAAACGGTGACCGACAGCCCGTTTCTCTGGAAACTCAACAAAATGGATGCCCAGGCGCGCAATTTCGGGCAGCGCGAGGTGCGGCGTGCTCTCAGCGTTCTTGGCAGAACGGAATCGCTCCTCAAAAAATCCGGCATCGACAACCGTCTGCTCATGGAGCTCATGATACCGTTCGTGATGCCGAAAGCGGAAAAAACGATAATAACTTAAAAAAATACATTCATGAGTTATTTCAACATAACTCGGATTCATAAGAATATTTATCACAAAGACACAAATAAACATAATATATTATTTATACTATCTTTAGTAATTATTAATCTTTCATATCCATAAAAGTTAAAAAACAAATCCGCGAAAATCCGTCCAATCCGCGAAAATCCGCGTTCCATCAAATTTTTGTGAATAGGTCGGGAAAACCTATAGATGTAAAGGAGTTGTGCATCATGGCAAAACCGATGGAAGTGACCGCCGACATATTCGATCAAACAGTCCTGAAAAATCCTCTTCCGGTAATCGTCGACTTCTGGGCTGTCTGGTGCCCGCCCTGCAAGCTCATCGCGCCGTTTCTCGAAGAGATCGCCGGAGAGTACGAGGGTCGCGCGGTTGTCTGCAAGGTCGATGTCGACAAAAACCAGCAGCTTGCCCAGCAGTATGGGATCCGCAGTATTCCCACGCTCCTGTTTTTCAAGGGCGGCGAGATAAAGAACCAGGTT
Organism: bacterium; assembly: GCA_021372535.1. Taxonomy (NCBI): domain Bacteria; species bacterium. Next base: position 7,847 of record JAJFUH010000022.1, on the reverse strand, counting down.
GTCGGCGCTCTTCCCAAAAACCAGCTTGCATCTCACCTCGATGCGCTCCTGTAGGAGGCCCGTGCATGGAAACGATGTTCGATACGGTAATCATCGGCGCAGGAGCCGCCGGGCTGACCGCGGGAATCTACACGAGCCGCGCCAACATGAAGTCGATCCTTCTCGAAAAATTCGTTCCCGGCGGCCAGACAGCACTCACCGCGTTCGTCGAGAACTTTCCCGGCTTTCCGGATGGCGTATCCGGCTTCGATCTCATGGAAAACATGCGTAAGCAGGCGGTGAATTTCGGTCTCGAAGTAAAGACTGCGGAAGTGAAGTTCATCAACAGTAAGGACGATTATTTCTGTATCGGGACCACCGTATGCGAGCTCAATACGAGAACCATCATCGTCTGCACCGGAGTCCGTCCCCGCAAGCTCAATGTTCCCGGCGAGCGGGAGCTGTTCGGAAAGGGCGTTTCAACCTGCGCGACCTGCGACGGCGCTTTCTACCGTGACATGGAAGTCGCCGTGATCGGCGGCGGCGACTCCGCTCTTGACGAGGGACTGTATCTGACACGGTTCGCATCGAAGGTGCATATCATTCACCGCCGCGACAAATTCCGCGCGATACCCACATACGTAATGAAAGCCCGCGAGCACCCTAAAGTGGTATTCCATACCGATACGGTCGTCACATCCATAAACGGCGCTCAGTCGGTAGAAAGCCTTTCCCTCAGGAATGTCAAAACAGGCGTGGAATCAACGCTTCCCGCTGCGGGAGTCTTCCTCTATATCGGTCTCCTGCCCAACACCGAGATGTTCAGGGGACTGCTCGATCTCGACGAGGGCGGATTCATCAGGGTCGATTTCAATCTCCAGACCTCGGTGCCGGGGATTTTCGCCGCCGGCGATGTCCGGGTCACACCGCTCAGGCAGATTGTGACTGCTGCAAGCGACGGTGCTGTTGCCGCCATGGCCTCGGGGAAATACCTCGAACACCTCGAATGATCGGGGAATGGTAAACATTAAACTGAAAAAAACCGTCTGCAACCGTGCAGGCGGTTTTTTTTATTCCGGAGCAGGAGAAAAAAAATAATTGAGCCACAAAGGTACAAAGACACGGAGGGATTATTCCCCTTTTTTTGTTTGTCTTCATCCTGTGCGTTTTGGTTTCTTTGCGGGAAATCCGTTTCCTTACATGGTTCCGCTGAATGCAAAAATTACAATGGCAGCGAAGAGAAGCGCGAGCGCCGAAACCATGATCCGCTTCGTTTTGCCCGAAGCGCCGCTCCATTCGCCCTGCATGATGCCCCAGATATTGGCGATCCCGATTGACAGCACCATGTACACCGACCACCCGATGACCGTACCCCAGTTTCCCATCATCATTGCCCCGACGCCGTACAGGATGAAGCTCCCGATCCACATGAGCGACATGAGAATGAGATAGAGGAAATACCGCGCCGAACCCTTCACACGGTACAGGCTCGCGGTTTTGTTGACGCCCATGAGGTAGGCGCAGTAGAAGATGTTGAGAATCCCGCCCGAGGTGAAGAGAAGCACCCAGATGGCGTTGCCCGCCCAGTACCCGGATGCGCCGAGCGAGCGCGCCGCTTCGACAACCGATCCGCTCAGCGAAAAGCCGATGTTGATCGCCGATGAACACAGACCCGCAATAAAGCAGATGAGGATGCCGATTTTCACCGAAAACCGTGCGGTCTTCGTGATCTCGCCTGTCTGAGCGCCCTGCTCGCGCTCTTTCCGTATTCCCGCCCAGCCGCTCACGCCGATGCCGGCGAGGGTGACCGCAAGCCCGAAGAGGATGACAATCCCCTTTGGGGTCAGGATATCCGCAGGGTGGAGCACGACCATCGGGATGAATGTTCCCATTCCGAGCACAGTACCTAAAATGATCGGGTAGCCGAGCGCGAGACCCGCCGAGGTGACGCCGAGTCCGAATCCGACCGCGCCGACGCCCCAGATGATGCCGAACACGAGCGGCAGAACGAGGTCGCCCGGAGAGAGCGAGCCATAGACACCGAACAGGTGCGGAATCGTGGCGAGAGCGAACAGAAGATTGAGTACGATCATGGCGAACACCGAAAAGACCATCCACGAGTTTTCCCACTTCCACCTCCGCGCGTATGCCATGGGCACGGCGAAGCTGCCCTGGAGCACCGCGGCGGTGATGACGACTATAAGGCCTGAAAAGAGCGGGTTCATAATTTTTTTATCCTGATAAAAAAGTTTATGGTTTCTGGTTTATAGTCTCTGGTTGGAAGGAAATCATGAAGGGTATAATGGTGTTAAGAGACGGGAAGCGCAAGGGGAAATGTTATAAGACAATCTTGAAGTCAATTGATTTCACGAAACCAAAAAATCGCTCTATCCCCTCTTTATAAAATCACACCAATCCCTCAATCAGCGTAATCAGCGGTTCAGACATTCATTTCCCCGCGTATAACCATCATGGTTATCCGTAGTCAATCCCGGTTAATCCCGGTCATTTATTCGATGAGGGCTGCACTTACCGCGTTTGCCCACTCGATGGATTTGAGATAGGCTTCACGGATTCTTTCGGGAGGAATGCCGGGACACTGCGTATTTTCCCAGTCGTTGTTTTCGTAGGCAATGACGCAATTGAGAATTGCGCCGAAATGTCCTTCGTGATGGAGCAGGGCTCCGGAAATTTCAGCGGTGAGAGGCAGCGATTTGAGGACATCTTCCATCGGGACATCGAGGAGGGCGTCGAGCACGGAGAAGAGGCCGACCGTAAAACCAACATCCGACACCTTTTCCCGTGAGGCTTTGCCTAAAAGCTCGCACATTTTTGCCCGTATCATCGCAGTAACCAGGAGCTCACGGGGCTTGTCGTCGATACTGGTGAGGAAGAGAAGACTCACCCAGTCGCGTATCTGACGCAGACCGAGGAGTGTGATCGCCTGGGTTATCGACTTGACCCTCATGGTCGTTTTGTAGAAGACCGAGTTGATGAGCCGGATGAGCTTGTAACTGAGCGAAACGTCACTGGTGATGATCTGCTCGATATCACGGATTTTGAGGTCGGGATTCTGGAGTTCCGACAGGAGACGGAGAAGATTGAGACGGGCGGGAGGTATGGAATGGCCTTCCACCACGTTGGGGCGGCTGAGGAAATAGCCCTGGAAATAGTCGAAACCGGAGCTTTTACAGGTCTCGAGGATGTCGAGCGTCTCGATTTTTTCTGCCAGCAGCTTGACATCGTACTTTCGGAGATACCGCACATATTCTTTGAGTGATGACATGTCGATGCCCATGATGTCGAGCTTGACAATATTGGCGATATCGAGCAGGGGGCCGACGAGCCGCGGGTTGACAACATCATCGAGCGCGATGCGGTACCCGCGGGATGAAAGGCTTTTCAGGGCTGCTATGAGTTCATCGTCGATAGTAATGTCCTCCAGCACCTCGATCACCACATGCTCCTTGGGGAATGGTATGGGGATTTTTTCGAGAATGAAGCTGCGGGTGAGGTTGATGAAGGCAGGTTCCTTTCCCACAATACGCTGGAGGCCGATCTCCATGAATGAGTTGAGAATGACCTTTAAGGTGGCATGGTCGCCGTTTACAACATTCGCTTTATCAGTATTGAAATCGCGGAAAAGCAGCTCGTATCCGACAACCTTGAGGTGCTGGTTGAAGATCGGCTGCCTGCCCACATATATTCCCATCATATTTTCAGTTCCCGATGAATCGATTCAATATTTGTTACAACGTACCCGAAAGTTTGATTAATATACGACGGTCGGATGTTTTGTAATGTGTATATATCCCGCTTTATATCCCTGATAGTATATATATAGTATATATATAGTGCTGAGGCAAATAATATTGTTTATTACAGCAGATTAAGTGCCTGTTATGTCTAATAACATATATAATAGTGTGTATGTCAAGCGTTTATATGCTATTATCCGGTTTTGTGGCTTCTGTACGGTATTTTAATGAAATGATCTGATTATTCCGTTTCTGAGTCGGTTATTTCAGAGCGGACAATACTCTTTATACGATAACCGTGAGAATACGATTCACAAAATTTTATAAACCGAAACCTTTGAAATAATTATAAGTAACATGCTCGAATGCCCGATACAATGCTTTTCTTATCTCTCCTCTTTACGGGAGAGGGACCGAGTTTCGGGAGATCGTATCGCGATTTGTATTATGGAAAGCGGAACTATGTGGTCTGATAAACCGACGGATCCCCGGAATTCTCCGCTGCAAGAAGGGCTGTCCTGGCGGCGATATCCTGCACGACCGTATCGGGAACCCCGTCACGAGCCTTTGACTTCAGCCGAAGATCGATCTGGTCGTTTACGAAGTCGACGACTACGAATGTTCCGTCCACAGTGATGGCGATTTCAGTGGAAAAAATATCGAGCGAGCTTAAACGGGCAACTGTGGCGGTCATATCGATGAGTGGCGAAAGGTTATAGAGGTTTTTATCTTCACACGAGAGTATTGTATAAATATGTGTGCTGTTGTCCCACCAGCATGGGTAAATCTGACCGGAGCAGTAAAGGACTCTGAACCATGCCATATGATTACCGAGCCGGATAGGGTCTATATGGGACTGGAGGAGATATTTATCCGCAGGAAACAGTTTACGGGCATTCTGCACCTCTTTCATGGTTGTGGCGTCGTTGACCACACCTTCTCCTCCTCCGCCATGCGCCGGTTTTATGGTAAAACGCTCGCCGAGCGGATTTAAATCGATATGAGAAAGCTCGGGCTGTTCGTCATATGATGGAAGTATGATACCATAAGGCGTATAGAGACCCGCATGTATAAGAGTCTGATGCATGGCGGTTTTATCCCATGTCCGGCGTGCTGTTTCATGGTGGTTGATGCAATGGGCGGCGTGGTCTCCTGCCCATCTGATGAGCGGCGTAAAACCGGGATCGCTGTCCGAAGCACGGTCGTAAAAGACCCTGAAGGCAAGCTCGTTCCGGGAAAGAGAACACATCATGTCCTCAAAATTACCCGGTGTAATCTGGAGAAGCGACAATCCTCGGGATATTAGTGCGGATTCGAGCAGATTGACAAAATCAGCATCATATTCCCAGTTCCATGCTACACACATACTATAAAGAATCATGGCAGTACCGTGTATAATATCCGTAAAAAAAAATATGCCTGTAGGCTTTTAATATAACGATATAAGGAAAAATTTCACGGGGAAATTTTATACCTGTTTGTCTTTATTTTAGTTTTTTGATACGTATGTTTACTTAAATTATTGAGATGCTTGTCACTTAACCAGCTTTACATCAGCGAGACAGTGTTATGGAAAGCTGTTTTGAGTTGCGAGATAATGTATTCGGCAGCCGTTCCCTGAATGAAATACGATACTGATAAGAAGATTCATAAACAAAGGGGCTTTTTTACACTTTTATACAAATCTCTATTTCATCATCTGTCGTATGAAAAAGATATTTTTCACCGACTTCTTCAAAGAAATTGACTACAGCTTGTTGACCTTTTTCTCCATAATTTTCTTGAGTTTCTTGTACGAGGGCGGAGGACCCGTTCTGACTTGCTTATCGTCGATAAACAGGGCATCAGCAATACCCCATTCCATCATGACTGTCCTGTCGCAGGTATTGATCTCCTTGAATACAACCCCGTCTCCCGCTTCGGCAGCAGCTCTTTTCGCCCGTTCAAAAACCATGTTCATTGCAGGACACCACCCGTTGAGAAACGCGGTCACCGTTACCTTTCCCGGTATGGTTTCCGGTTTTTTCTTTTCTCTGATCCAGCGGGGAGGAAGTGAATCCTTGGTGAACTGTTTCCACATGAGGGACTGGATACCGATTTTGTCCGCTCTGGTATAACCATGTTTTTTGAACCATGAAGCCTTCATCCAGATGGGGAGCGATAATCCCCATGCAGCCATTCCTTTTGCACCTCTATCTTTTGCATCGTTTTCTGCGGCAGTAAGAAGGGCTTTCCCCATTCCCTTTTTTTGATAGTTCCCCCTCCCTTGCTTATGTCCGTGCACCCATATACAGTGTATAAAGTAAAGGTCTTCTCCCTCAGCAAAGGAATGCTCGATAGGAATGTACTGTATCATGCCGCCAACCTGCTCTTTATCATCAAGTGCAAGTTTTACTCTGAGACCCTTGTCTTTCATTATGGAATACCAGATTTCCTTGTGATTTCCCGCTTCTCTGATTTCGTCAGACCAGTCCTCGAGGCATGTAAAATATATCGGGTTGTATTCTTCATTCAAATCAATGATTTCCATCATTACCTCCCTCCGGGTAAGAGAAAACTTTTACGATACATTCCGAAAAAGTCACTGTGTCTGCAGGAAATAATAATGAATTGAATATATTCCGTTTATTCCCGTATACCTACTGTTTCAGGTTTTCTTCTCCTGTATCGATAATACAGGATGAGCTCGATTCCCACGAGAAGGAAATTGAAAATATACAGCACAATTACCGGATTGATTGTTCCGCTGGAAGACGCTTCGGAAATTTTAAACAGAAGACCGGAAATATACCCGGTAAAAACGAACCAGAGAAAAACGATTGAAACACCGTCGATACTTTTGGTTCTGTATGTTTTAATTACCGCCGCAGGCCAGGAAACACCCCAGCAGAATATCATGATTCCCTCGAATATGGTGGTCATGTTTATGAATGTCCTTCCTTATACAGTGTGTAACAGTGTTATCCGAAAAGCGTTTCTGTAAAACATTCTCCCGTCGATATCGGCGGTTTCTTCGGAATCCTCCTGCCGGAATCACCGCTCTTCACGAGTTTCAGGATATTATAAAGGCAAGAGTAAAATATATGATCGTTATTGCAATAAAAAACAGGCCTTCCCTGCGGGACAGAATTGCTCCGGATATACTGAATGGCAGCAGGAGTACAGCCACGGTCATCATGAACGGCAGGCCGACGAATTTCATATACCGGTCGGGAGAGATGCTGAACGGTGATAATGTCGAGGAAATACCTATCACGAAGAGAATATTGAAGATATTCGAACCAACGATATTCCCGAGCGAGATATCGGCTTTTCCTTTATGGGCAGCAATCACCGATGTGACCAGTTCGGGAAGCGATGTACCGATACCCACAATGGTCAGGCCGATAACTGCTTCACTAACACCGAAAGAACGGGCGATATTCCGTGCGCCATCGACAAAAAGCGAGGCGCCCGCCCCTAACGCCGCTATTCCCAGTACTATGAGCAGAATAAGCGTGCCGTACCTTTTCTGACGTGAAGTATCTTCCACTTCGATTTCTGCGGGTGGCGTTTTAAAACAGAGGAAAAGGTATATCACGAATAACACGAGAAAACCGATTCCCGCCAGTCTTCCCACAAATCCGAAATAACCGAGGGCGAAGGTAACGACGGTGATTGCAATCATGAAGGGAATATCTCTTCCGATGAGAAGACGGTTTACCGGAATCGGCCTGAGAAGTGCCGAAGAGCCGAGGATAAGGGCAATGTTGATGACATTCGAGCCGACAACGTTGCCGAAACATATGTCCCCTGATCCCTTGACCGCTGCAATGAGGCTCGTGGCAAGCTCGGGGGCGCTCGTACCGAATGATACAATGGTCAGACCGACCACAAGCTGTGATATACCCGCTTTAAGGGCAATACCGCTTCCGCCGTCTACGAGCATATCGGCGCCTTTAAGAAGAAGCACTGCACCGGCGCAGAGAAAAAGAACCGTAGTCATATGAACCACCACCATTGTTGCTGCTTTTGAAAGTCGGAAATACGGGAAAAACAAATCAATATAATAATATAGTCTGTCAGGGATGATTATCGAATTACTTTTTCTGTGGAACCGAAAGGCGCACG
>JAJFUH010000021.1 GCA_021372535.1 bacterium | reverse complement strand
GTTCACGGCCCGTTTTTCGGGAATGTGTGAACTCACGAGCCTTCGGCTCGCTCGGACAGCACCCATTCTTTTTCCGAAAACCGGTTGTGACCGCGGGGCTTTTCAATGGGGTTGAAAAAACTGAAACTCCAAAAAGGTGTTATGCTATTTGTTACAATAATAAGTCTTCGTGGATTTTTAGGGGAGCCAGGTGAAGCTGTTCCGGCCATCATCCATTTAAAGAACACTTTTTTTAGGTGTTACTTCCTTTGCTTGCCCAAAGTAAGTAACCAAGGAAAAGGCACTCCGTGAAAAGCCTGTTTCCCCAGGGTTGAAAAATCAGAAACTCCAAAAAGGTGTTATGCTGTTTATTACAATACATTTTATTGTGGATTTAGGGGATCACAAGGTACACTATTTTCACCGGACAATTCTGAAAGGAAATTTCAATAAACAGGTTGAACAGAGAGGATTCACGGCGATGTATGATTGATTTATTTTTTCCCGATTTTAATCAGATTCCGTGCGGGCGCTTTCTCTTTGTCGCTTCCCTGGAAGGTTACGATACCGGAGTCATCGATCGAGGAAATCACATAATGCCGCTGGATTGAATCATGGCGGTTCTTGACAATATCCCCGAATTTCAGGTCCTGCGTTCTAACCGATTCGATATTGAGGTTTTCAAGAATATCCTGAACCATCGCTTCGGCTACCTTGGCGGATTCGGTGGAAACATCAACGCCGAATTTCTTGCAGAGCTTTATCTGGTTAAGCGACGGTTTCCGCGGAGCTTCGCCCACAAACTCCTTAAAGATAAGATCGTTTATCCGTGCAAGCGCAACCCTGAACGATGACTGTTCGAGATTCAGGCCGAGTTTCCTGCCGAATTCAAGCTGTTTTTCTGTCAATTCTCTGGGCATGGATGATATAACTCTGCTGGTTACCTGTGTTTCCTCAACGAAACCGTGAAATGTCACTCATCATTCTGTTTGCCGATACGCATCGGGAAAGGGATCACATCCCTGATCGATTCTTTACCGGTAAGGAGCATGACAAGCCTGTCGATGCCGTACCCGACCCCGCCTGTCGGCGGCATTCCGCATGCGATGGCATGGATGAAGTCCATATCGACGGGGTGATCCTCGTAATCCTTATGCGAGCCTCCCGAACGCTGGGCGGCGAAACGTTCGTACTGTTCGACCGGGTCATTGAGCTCGCTATAGGCATTCCCCATCTCGAATCCGGCGACATGCGGCTCGAACCGTTCGACAAAGAGGGGATTGCCCCGTTTCACCTTGGTCAGCGGCGATATGTCGCGCGGGTGGTCGCAGATAAAGCACGGTTCCCAGAGCCTGCCCGATTTTTCGAGCTCTTCCTCGACAACTTTCATGACGAGCGCTCCGAATTTTTCGGCGGCAAGGTCGGCGCGGAATTCCTCACGTGTCATGCCGATGAACGACAGCTTCTCCTCGCTCGTACAGCCGTCGATCCGGAGCTCGAGCTCCCCGCGGTCGATGTTTTCATAGTCGCAGCCGAACACCTCGCGGATGATATCCGGAATCCGTATCCGTTTCCACGGCGGAGTGAAGTCCACCGTTTTCCCGTGAAACCCGATGCCGAGCGAGCCAGTGCACTGCTCGACCACATAACAGGTAAGGTTCTCGAACCGGTTCATCTGGTCCTCGTAATCGGTGAAGGCTTCGTACCACTCCATGAGGGTGAATTCGGGATTATGGGTGGCATCGATCCCCTCGTTCCGGAAACATTTCGCGATGGAAAACACCTTCCGGAAGCCGCCGATGATATACCGTTTCAGCGGGAGCTCGAGCGATACGTTGAGATACACCTTCTGGCCGCCGAGCGCCCAGACCTCGGTCTTGAACGGACGGGCTTCCGCGCCGCCGTACACGAGTTCGAGGGTCGGGGTGTCGACCTCGAGAAAACCCTCGTTCTCCATGAAGCGACGGACATGGGAAATAATCCGTGAACGAAGCTCGAACCGTTCGACCGAACCGGGATCGGTAATCCAGTCGAGATAGCGCTGCTGACGGCGTACTTCGACATTGGACAGGGTATAAGTCATCTGCCCGTCATGGATTTTGCCGAACGGAACATCAGCGACCGATTTGCCGAGCATTTCGAAGTCTTTTACGAGAATCGTCGGCTGTCCGGTATGAGTACGGAACAGCGTTCCGGTGACGCCGACCCAGTCGCCGATGTCGATATCGGGAACGAGCCTGAGAGAGCTTTCGGAGGATTGTCCGCCGCGGATGTAGAGCTGGAACTGGCTGCCCCTGTCGATAAGGTCGGCGAACCATGCCTTACCCATTTTCCGTACCGAGAGCACCCGGCCCGCACAGGATACCATTGTTTCCTGTGCCGCGAGTGTTTCATAACTGTCGTTAAGCTCACGGACGGTATATGTGGCAGCAAAGGAGTACGGGTACGGGTTTATGCCCCCGTTCAGGAGGTTTTCCCGTTTGTCAAGACGGTGTTTCTGGAAGAAATCCGGATAATTTTCCATGCTCTATGCCTTTCGGAGATATTCTTTTCGTCTCATGTTAAGAGGGCTGTGAAAAAGTATATTTTTCACGAGCCCTATAATGAAATGTATTATTTCGGTGCTGTCAAGGGCATGTAAATCGGCACTTCGTGCCGACCCTTGACAGCTTATATCCACACTTACGAACTTTATCACAAGACTTTTTAAAAATCGTCAATAAGATTAGTGTTCAATGAATTTTCTAATATACTACGAATCCTTTTTTAATGCAACTGAATGAGTTTTTTCCGGTAATACCCCATTTTTTCAAAAACACTTTTTTTTATATGTTACTTCCTTTGCGTGCCCAAAGGAAGTAACCAAGGAAAGGGCACCCCGTGAAAAACCTTTTTCCCCGTTCACTGCCCGTTTTTCGGGAATGTGTGAACTCACGAGCCTTCGGCTCGCTCGGACAACACCCATTCTTTTTCCGAAAACCGGTTGTGAACGCGGGGCTTTTCAACGGGGTTAAAAAATCAGAAACTTCAAAAGGTATTATACTATTTATAATCAATTCATTACAATACAATCCACTGTGGATTTTGAAGGATCACCAGTTAAAATATCCGGCTATCACCCATTTAATGAACACTTTTTTTTATATGTTACTTCCTTTGCGTGCCCAAAGGAAGTAACCAAGGAAAGGGTACCCCGTGAAAAGCCTTATACCCCGTTCACTGCCCGATTTTCGGAAATGTGTGAACTCACGAGCCTTCGGCTCGCCCGGACAGCACCCATTCTTTTTCCGAAAACCGGTTGTGACCGCGGGGCTTTTCAACGGGGTTGATAAATCAGAAACTTCAAAAGGTATTATACTATTTATAATCAATTCATTACAATACAATTCAACGTGGATTTTTGGGGATGGCCAGATTGAGTTATTCCGGTAATTCCCAATCTTTTTCGAAACATCGTTTGAAACGATGCTTTCCTTTGCGCGCCCACTCGCAGAGATACAATGCAGAGAAAAAGTATATGTTTACTCAAGAATTACTTAATATTCAAATCCGATTTCTTTTGAACATTGTGAACGGATCGATTTAATCAAAGAATTCCTCGGAGTTCACTCCGGAGTAAAAAGTCCCCCTTCCGGCGTTTCACGCCACATTTCCCTCGGCGGTGGGCAGGGAAAAGACACCGCAATTTTGCACCTGTGCTTGTGATGGCACAACATCCCTTGCCCCCGGAACGGGGGAAAGGGACCGAGGGTAAAGGGGCCTCCATTCGGATACTCCAGACTTCAGTCCGGGATAGTTCATTGAATGCAGTGGAAATAAATATGACATCTGTTACCTGGGGTTATCGGCATCGATCAGGGCAAACAGCGCATCGACGAGCTCCCGCTCCGGGACGGTGCGTACTTTTTCCCCCTTCCGGAACAGGAGACCCGTACCTTTTCCACCGGCGATGCCGTAATCCGCCTCACGGGCTTCTCCGGGACCGTTCACTACGCAGCCCATGACAGCGATGATGATCGGGCTGGCGATAGAAGAGGCCCGGCGCTCCACCTCCTCGGCGAGACCGATGATGTCGATTTCCGTTCGTCCGCAGGTGGGGCAGCTTATCACCTCGGCGCCCGCTTTTCTGAGACCCATTGCTTTGAGAATGGAGATACCGGCGACAACCTCGTTGACCGGGTCGGCGGTAAGGGACACCCTGATGGTGTCGCCGATTCCGCCGGAAAGGACACCGCCGATTCCGCACGATGACTTGATGGTCCCGTAACGGAGGGTTCCGGCTTCGGTCACGCCGACATGGAGGGGATGATCCCGCTGTTCGGCAAAGAGACGGTAGGCGGTGATGGTTGCGGGCACGCTCGATGACTTGATGGAAACACAGACATCGTGAAAACCGAGATCGTCGAGAATATCCACCTCTTCGAGCGCGCTTTCGACGAGCGCTTCGGGTGTCGGGCCTCCGTGCCGTTCGAGAATCTCCTTCTTGAGCGATCCGGCGTTGACACCGATGCGGATGGGAATACCCAGCTCTGTCGCGGCACTCACGACATCACGAATCCGGGCGCTGCCGCCGATATTACCGGGGTTTATGCGGAGCTTGTCAGCCCCGGCCTCAAGGGAGCGGAGCGCGAGCCGATAGTCGAAATGGATGTCGGCGACAAGGGGAACATCCACCGCACTCCTGATTTCTTTAAAAGCCTCGACGGCTTCGGGGGTGGGCACCGCGACACGGACGATATCGCATCCGGCCGAGACCAGCGCCCGTATCTGGTTTATGGTCGCGGATACATCGGTAGTCTGTGTGTTGGTCATCGACTGCACGGTGACAGGGTTCCCTCCGCCAATGAGAATACCCCTGACCACTATCGTTCGGGTATCGTTTCTCCTGTACATGGTACAGCTCCTATTTTTTCAGGGTTACCACGGTGACACCGAAACTGCCCTCGTTCCAGTTGCCGAGACGCTGCGATTCCACATAAGGGTGCTTTTCGAGCCAGGCGCCGATTTTGATCCGCAGCGCCCCCGACCCTTTGCCGTGAATGATCTGCGCGGTTTCCATTCCCGCCATGTGGAGATGGTCGAGGAAAATTTCAAGCTCCGCCCGGGCATCGTCGAACACCTTGCCCCGCAGGTCGATCTCGGAAGATTCGATACCGCTCGCATGCACATTGACTGCCACGACCTGTTTCGGTTTTTCGGGTGGTGTGTCGGACAGGGAGAGATCACGGGCGTTCACGACGAGCGAAGCCTTGCTTTTCCCCACCCGTATCCGGGCCTTTTTCCCGCCGTCGAGCACCTCTTCCACACTGGCGTCCGCGCCGAAGGAATCAACCCATACGGCCTGTCCGACAGTAAGCCCGTCAATCGGACGGTGTTTCATTTTTTCACGGCGTTTGGGGAGTTTTGCCGCCGCTTTACGGATTTCCTCGGTTTTTTCACTGACTGTGGATTTTGCCGCCAGGATCGATTCGTGCGATGCCTTGTGCTCTTTGATTTCCCTGATCGCGGACTCGATACTGCGGTTGGCATCCACGACGATAGCCTGCGATTCGGTAATCGCCTCGCTGAGGAGTTCCTGCTTTCTGGTATTGAACTGTTCGAGCTTCAGTTCATAATCGCGTTTGACCGATTCGGCTTTTATACGGGCTTTTTCGGCAAGCCTGCGCTCATCGTCGGCCCTGCGGACATGGTCTTCCATCTCGGCGATGAGGCCCTCGAGACTTTTCCGTTCGCCGCCAGCGAGCGATTCGGCATCCCTGAGAACATCGCCCGGCATACCGAGCCTGGCTGCAATTTCGAATGCATAGGAAGAACCCGGAATACCCATTCTGAGCACAAATGTCGGCATGAGGTTTTCCTTGTCGAATTCCATCGAGGCGTTTTTTACTCCCGCGGTTTCATGGGCAAAAACCTTGAGGCCGCCATGGTGTGTCGTCGCGAGGGTAATCGCTCCGACAGCGGTGAGTTTTTTCAACACCGCGAGGGCAATCGCCTCGCCATCCACAGGATTGGTGGCGCCGCCGAGCTCATCGAGGAGAACAAGAGACCCCGGACCGGCTTCCCGCAGGATGGTCACGATATTTTTCATGTGTGAGGAAAACGTGCTCAGATCATCCTCGATAGACTGTTCGTCCCCGATATCCGCGAATACTCCGCCCGGCGCAAACACCGCCGTACCCTCTCCGGCGGGTATGGGCATTCCGGCAAGCGCCATGACTGTCAGGAGCCCCGCCGTTTTGAGCGCAACCGTTTTACCGCCCGCATTCGGCCCGGTTATGACGAGAGTGACTGTGGAGCCGCCCATCTCGAGGTCGAGAGGAACAACCACAGAAGGACTGTCGTTACCGCGGAATTTCCACTCGAGCAGCGGATGCCGTCCCTTTCTGACGGTCAGTTCGGGGCTGTCATTGATGACCGGCACGACGCCATCCACCATGACCCCGAACCGCGCCATCGCGGCGATGGTGTCAATTCTGACAAGCACCTCCTGGTTGTGAGTCACATCATCGGCTGCCGAAGCGATACGCCCGGAAAGAAGGATGAGGATACGCTCGATTTCGGCCTGTTCGGCGAGCTCGAGCTCACGGACCTCGTTGTTTGCCTCGATGGAAACGAGCGGCTCGATAAAGAGCGTCCTCCCCGTCTGCGACCTGTCCTGAACCGCTCCGGGAACCCTGTTTTTCATCGAGTCGCGTATCGGCAGAACAAACCGTCCGTTCCGCAGGGTCACCACTCGTTCGCTGACAACGTCGTCGGGAAGTCCCTCGAGCGTTTTTTCAACGAGGTTTCTCAGGGCGTTCAGCGCCCTGTTGAGCCTTCTCCTGATGGAAGCGAGCCCGGGAGTGGCATCATCGGCGATTTTCAGATCGGGGGTTATCATTCTCCGCACATCGCGGACGATATCCTCGTGGGGGGACATATCACGAGTCATCGCCGCGGCACGGGGGTATTTTGCTTCACGATCAATGAAGTAGCTTTTAACCGCGCCGGCAACCTCCAGATTACCGGCAACCGCAGCGATTGCCTCGACACCGAGGTTATACCCCTCGATTTTAAGGTAGGGGAAGATATTCCGGATATCGACAAGGTCCACCGACGGAAAGGGATCGTCGAACCGCAGGGCATCCAGTAATTCACCGACCTCGGAGAGGCGGCTGCGGACAGCCGCGACATCATGCGACGGAATTGTCTCCGAGATACGGCTCCGCCCTTCATCGGAGCGGGCGAGGGAAGCGATTATCGAGCGTACACGGTCGAATTCGAGGACTTTCAGGGCATGGTCGTTATATAACGGGATTCTGTTCGATGTGCTCATTATTCTCCGGTTCGGGCTTTTCCGGCATCGAGGGGAAGAGCCTGTAAAAGGATGAAACTGATTTTTTCACAAACGGTATTGATTCCGAAACGAGCTGTGAAAGGGGGCCCGCCGTCCGTGACGACCGGAACTGTCCCCCTAAAAACGATCCCGGCGATGTGAATGAAAGCGCAACGGCAATAACCCCGCACAACAGCAGCGCCTTGAGTATGCCGAAAGCCGTACCGAGCCCGGAGTCGATAAATCCTATCGGCGTCAGATGTATCATCCTGCTGAGAATTGCGGCAAGAACCGCAAATATAACCAGTCCGATGATCAGCGCACTATAAAACACGAGGGGCACGGCGATTTTCGCGGGAAGAAATCTGATGTTTTGCGCAAGCCCGATAAAGAAATCCGAAAAAACCGCAAGAACAACGACGGAAACGATCAAGCCGACCAGCTTTACAGCCTGCCGGATAAGACCGTCACGGAAGCCGGTTATACCGAGACCGGCGACAACGAGAATTACGAGAAGATCGAAAAAATTCATGTCGTTATTTCAACTCTCTGTGAGAGGGCTGTGAAAAAGGATATCCGGTTATCCAGTTAAGTCAGCTAACATCATTGATTCCCCTCGGCTTTGCCGTATCCCCCTTATAAAACAAGATGGGATGCCGCAGGCAGGGGAGATTACATACTATCGTAAAAAATTATCGATTCTTAATTGCAATGAAAGCCCAAAACACCGGCGATTATTTTGAGCTCGAAGTATCTATGGGTGTTACGGTTGACGGGTCGCGCTGTGCGTTCCACGGCGCCGTGCGTTTCTGATTTCCCGGAGCGGCTATAACGAGAGTACCGTCAATCGTGTTATCGTGAATGAGACCCTCGTACCGTGTGGCAGTCGAATTATTCTGCACCTTCTCCGTCACGGTGAACTGAAGTTTATTGCCGGTGAGTGTGGCATTCTCTATCGGAATTTCTCCGTTATTCATGACTATCCCGCCCCTGACATCCTGAAAGTTCTGTTCCAGCAGGAGCACATACTGTTTACCGGAATTATCGGAAGCCGCGGTCCATTTCCACTTACCGGAAACATTGGCGGGAACGACCCAGAAATAAACCGAATGGCTTTCCATGCCTGTCATGACTTCCATCGATTTATCCGGCTTCCATTCTCCCATGCTGTAGTTATGTGAAACAAGCCGTGTGCCGGGTTTCAGTTCATGGAGCAGTTTCGGGCGTAATTTGAGATTGACACTCGTCAGAAGATAGAGCGTAACGACGCTGGCATGACTGACATCGACATCGAACAGGTTCTGCTCCAGAAATTTCACCCTGTCGGTTACATGTGCCTTGACGGCGTTTTCATTGCTTTCCTTGATGCGAACGGGATTGATATCGATACCGATTCCGTGACAGCCGGTTTTTTCCGCCGCCATGATCACAATCCGGCCATCTCCGCACCCGAGATCGTATACGATATCATCTTTCCCGATATCGACAACCTTGAGCATTTCAGTCACAACCTCGTACGGTGTGGGAACATAGGGCACATCATATTCCCAGTACTGCCCGATTGCCTGTCCCGAAAAAACAGGGAGTAAACAGAATGAGAAGAACAGCACCAGCATGAGCGTTTTTTTCATAGCCTTCATCCCTCCCGGAGATAGAGTGTTCTGTGCTTATAAATACCGCACAAATCAATGGCTGACAGGAATAAACCTCATAACGGATACTGCTGTGATGACCCCTTTATTTTGAAATATTCACTATATACCGGTAAATGAAGAATATTTTGACAGTATGGTATATTTTGACGGGAATATAATAAT
>JAJFUH010000020.1 GCA_021372535.1 bacterium | reverse complement strand
TCCCCTCTCTTGAGGCAAGAGAGGGGATTGAGGGGTGAGTTCGGGTTGAGAAAAGGGGCAATAACCAAATCAAAAACAATACACATGCCGGTAAAAGCCCTATTTACAAGATTTTTCGAATATTTATTACAATTTTAACCGTCACTACTGATTTTCATGAATAATCCGGGTTAGAGACGTGGCACATTTGTGAGCCGGTGGATGAAAGAAGCTATCCGGCGCTGATATCCGGTGTGGGAACACCCTTATTTAACCCTGAGCGATGTTGCATAGTCGGTATAATGGACATACGGCCCCTGCATCCAGATCACGCGGATTCCATCGGACGGGGAACCGCGGGGAACGACGGGACGGACGTTGTTCCAGCGCGAATTGGAGGTTATACGATCCGACAGCCACGAAACACCGCGGTTGCCGGTAAACCAGCGCTCGATTTCGAATACGCCGTTCTGACGCCGTGAAAGGTAGACAATCGAGGGATCGTTGTGGTCGAGCACGACGCCCCCGGAATAGTGAGGCTCGCGCTCCTCTTCACCCTTCGGAGTCTGCGGGAACCAGTCTCCGGCCTGCACCATCTCGTTGTCAACCCACCGTTCGCCATTCCAGCAGGCATAGCGGTAACGGTGGTCTTTCGTGTTCGGATAGGCGCCGTAGACTATCACCGGGCGGCCCGAGCCATCGAGCGCAATGTCCCATATCCATGCACGGGCGTGGTTTGCAGCGCCATCGTACACCAGATCGGCTTCGGAAGGTTCGAGGGGAAGCTCCCCGGCAGATTTGATTTCTATCCCGCCCGCACGGTACAGGACGCCATCCCGCATGCATGCATAGTAAATGCTGTTTGTCTCCTCGTTCCGCGGATGACCGTCCGTGAACGCAAAATGGATCGTATCGTATCCGTTCGACTCATATTTGATGTAAGGCCGGGCGCCATGACCCGCAATGAGGGTTCTGGCTGGCGACCACGAGATACCGTCCTCCGAGAAGGAGAAATCCGGCTTGAAATCGCCTCCGCGCCAGAACAGGTACATCCCCTCCGAAACCGCAAGCGGATTCGGATAGGTATATCCCATCTCGCCCTCGATGTTCGTGATGAGCTCGTACTCGTCGCTCCACTCCGTTATATCCTCCGGGCGCGCCGAAATACGGTAGTACATCGAAGGCCCGGCATGCGCGGAGTAAAAAACCATGATACGGCCATCACGGCGCACGAACAGCGCAGGATTAGCGTGATCGTCCGCCTGGAGCTTGTGCCTGACCGATGCTGTCTCGATCTGCTGTGTCGCGTGATCGAAGGAGGCGACGACGATGTCTCCGACGCGGGTTACCCAACCTATGTACGTGCGGCTGTATTCACCACGGTAATACACGGCGCGGGGATCGGCGAACCAGCACCATGCACCGTCCTGAGCGATGGTCGTGCAGAACTCGCCGGGTATCCGGATTTCCCGGTTGATATCGAGGATGTTGGATTTTCCCCGGAGCGCGAGCGCGCAAACACAGCATACGACAAGCACAGAAAGACATGCGGTCCGTTTCAGGTGTTTCGGCGGGATGAAAAACTTGGTCATAGTTTTCTGCCTTTTTGTATCGGATCCATTTCGACGGTGTCTGTTATTTTATAAAGATCGCTTATTTCCAGATCGGATATGTATTCCAATCAACAGGAAATCCCATTGATGAACGGGAAATCTCCGGATACTCATCAAGCAGTTCTGTCAAGCGTTCCGACCATAAACACTCAGGGGAAATAACTGTTATCATGTATTTAAGAATCGTGAGAATCACAAACACTCTGTTATTTGAAATTGTAACAGGTGTATGCCACTCGGGATATTTTCTTTCTGACGGAAGTAGCGGTTTATATCCGAGTTCACGGTTCCATAACCGGCCATGATGTGCACAAATATTTCTGACTGCGTTCAGTGAAATAAACCATGATTTAAAAACTTTATCAGGTATCCGATATTCAGCAGCCACAATCTTTTGCAGACTATCGTTCATACCATTAAACAGAGTAAGTAAAGCTCCGAATGACATGATTTCGGCAGCCATCCAGAGGGGTAAATGTGACTGAGAATCGCCGTACTTACGCTGAAAGTGTGTCACAAAAGCCTCTTTACTTCGATTGGCTTCAACATTGAGCCGTTTCAGCCATTCCTCGTGACCATCTCCGGAAAGATTTTGCAGGTTTTTACGATCAACATGACCGAAAGGACCATTCGCATGAGCGAAGAAATATATAATTGAAGTTCGTAATGCAATCTCCGTTTTCTCAATTGCACCCATGACGATTAAACGCAATCTTCTGTCAAAACAATAATGTCTCCACACCAATCCAAAAGTGGTACCGGGTTTAAATAAATCGTCAGAACGATTTCTGAAAGGGTAAAGATAGCCGCTTAAGCGGTAATAATTAACAGTACTAAGGCAGGATATGAGGAGACTGCGGTCGGCAATGAGACCGCGTGATAAAAGTAAATCGGCTTGCTGCTCAAACGTGAGAGGAGGTTTTATGTATTTCATGAAGTATTTCCATAAAAAGAAAAACCCACCGAAGTACGCATGCGGGGCAGAGGCGCGGCGGGTATGCTAACCATAATATGTATCAGGATACATGGTGTGTCAAGCATTGTTTTCCGGATGAGGGCACAAGCATGTAAATCACCGCTATTGTCTCCGGCCTTTCTCGGTATTAGGGGCAATGGAGAAGAACCTTGTCATATATGTCGCCTGGGGATGAATCCCCGGGCTATTATCGGAAAGTGCCACCGGCACTTACCCGGCGCATCAGTGGTTTTAAGAGAGTCCGGGCAGGGACTTTTCAACAATAGCGCGGCATTTCAATGCCGTTTAAGAAGGCTGTGAAAAAGTATATTTTTCACGAGCCCCATGACAAAATGTGTTGTTTTGTTGCTGTCAAGGGAATATAAACATGTCCCCGAATTATTAATCGGGGATCGGCACTTCCTGCCGACCCTTGAGAGCTTATATCCACGTAAATGCAGTTTATCACAACGCTTTTAAAGTCACTATTCAGAGTCCAGCGGTGTTTTATCCGAACAGTATCCGTGCCCGCTCGATTTTCGATGTCAGATCGAGCCCGTTCACGCATTTCACCATGCATTCCCCGCAATCGCCGCAGACATCCACACGAGAGGAGGCCGGCAGGTTCCGGTAGTTCTCCCATGCGAGCCCTATGTCGCCATACCCGTCCGCATAGTTGACACAGCGGTTGAGATCGCTCACGCACACGCCTTTCGGGCACTGCTCGCGGCAGCCCGTACAGCCGGACACGCCACGGCAGTAGCGTTCCCTCGTCCGCTCGCCATACCGCTCAAGGATACGGCTATCATCGAAGGTGAGCTTCATGCCCATGATCGCGATATCGTCCTCGAGCTGCTCGAACGAGGTCATGCCCGGAATGGTCGTGTCCACATAGGGATTTTCGAGCACCCACTTGAGAAGCGCCTGCTGGTTGGAGATGCCCTTCATCTTCTCCGTGCGAATGTCGGGGAACGGCTTGCGCGGACGCTCGGTGGTGATGAGGATTTTCATGCCGATGATGGCAATTCCGGCCTCGCGAGCCCGTCTGATCGCCGCGGTGACCTCCGGCGGGGAATAGTAGTTATACCCGACGAGGGCGGCATCCCAGAACTTGCTTTCGACTGCCGCATCGAGCACCTCGGCCTGGTTGGCGTGGGTCGATATGCCGACGAAGCGTGTTTTTCCCTGCTTTTTGGCGGTATCGAAGATTTTCATGAGGTCATTCCGCAGAATCTGCTCCCTGCTGTCGGTGATATGGAGCATGAGGAGGTCGAGGTGATCCATCTGGAGCCGTTTGAGGGACAGATCGATCATGCCCGGCATGTCCCTGAGCTCCGTGCCCGAATTATCGAACTTGATCTTGGTGGAGACGAATACCCGGTCGCGCCGTGATTTAAGAGCCCTGCCGACGATCTCCTCGTTCTCGCCGTTCATGTACGAGTGGGCTGTGTCGACATAGTTGATGCCGTTGTCCACGGCGGCCATGACGAGGGCTTCATCGCGCATGTTCATGGCTCCGAAGCCGACCTCGCTCGCCTGGAAGCCGGTCGACCCGAGGTTGCGGAAAACGACCCGTCTGAAATCCGTGCTCTCCCCGAAAATCCGCCTCGACGACAGTCCGAACGAGGCAAGCCCGAGACCGGCGGCGGCGCCGCGTCTGATGAAATCCCTGCGGTTCGCTGCGGGCATGAAAAGCTCCTTTCCTGTTGTTTATTATCTTTATATAGAGTATGTATCTATTAATCAGACGTATCAGAAACAGGATGGTTACAATAAAAATATAAAACAGCTTTCATGCAAGGATGTTATATATTTTGAAGACCCTGCATTTATAAGAATACCTTATTATTGCTCCGGCGAATAAAGAATGATACCGGAAGTAAAAAAAACATGGATTCCCGCTTTCGCGGGAATGACGGCTTGGTGCGCAGTTACACAGATTGTTTCGAATCACCTTCATAGGGCTCAATTTCCGAAATATATTTCACCGTTTAATCGCCGGAGCAATAATATGATACTTTCCTTTGCGCGCCCAAAGGAAAGGGCGCCCGTGAAAAGCCTTTTTCCTCATTTGCGTCGTGATTTTCGGGAAGCGCAAAACTCACACATTTTCAATGTGCTCAAACAGTTGCGCTTCTGTTTCCGAAAATCGCTCGCTCAATCGGGGCTTTTCAACGGGATGATGGATTCGCAGACATGAGTGTTTTATATTCTGCTGATAATCAATATATTATATAGCTTCTCAGGATGGTTTCAGGGGAATCGAATGATTACCCTCACCCTCGGTCCCTCTCCCGTAAACAGGAGAGGGAAGAAAAGCGTTCAGGAATGCTGCTGATAATTACTTCAATGGTTTCTGATACATGAAGAGGAGGTAAAAGAGAAATGGGCCGCAGATGGTATTGTTTGAAAATGATGGCGTTTATTGTTGTAATTTATGGACTTGTATGCATGACCTCCGTCGCGCAGGAGAACAAGACGGACGCCCTGATGAAAGAGATCGTCTTCAGAGCGGCGCACATAACCCCCTCGGACCGTCAGGCCGCATGGCAGAAACTCGAGTTCTACGCGTTCATCCATTTCGGCATGAACACATTCTCCGACCGTGAATGGGGCGACGGCACCGAGAGCCCGGCGCTCTTCAACCCGACCGCTTTCGATGCCAGTCAATGGGTCGCGGTCTGCAAGGCTGCGGGCATGAAGGGCCTCATTCTGACCGCCAAGCACCATGACGGATTCTGTCTCTGGCCGAGCGCGTACACCGAACATTCGGTGAAAAACAGCCCATGGAAGAACGGCAGGGGAGACGTTATCGCCGAGGTTGCCCGCGCATGCCATGAGGCAGGGCTCAAGTTCGGGATTTACTGCTCGCCCTGGGACAGGCACGAGTCAACGTACGGGGATTCGCCTGCGTACAACGAGCATTTCAAGAACCAGCTCCGCGAGCTTCTGACGAATTACGGCGAGCTGTTCTGTGTCTGGTTCGACGGCGCCTGCGGCGAAGGCCCGAACGGCAAGCGTCAGGTCTATGCGTGGGAGGAGTACTATGCGCTCATCCGCGAGCTTCAGCCTCATGCGGTCATTTCGGTCATGGGACCCGATGTCCGGTGGTGCGGCAACGAGGCCGGGGAAACCCGCCAGTCCGAATGGAGCGTACTCCCCGTCCGAAACGCAGACAGGGCGACCATCGCCGAGAAGGCGCAGCACGCGGACGATCCGGCGTTCGCCAGCGCCGGAGGGTCGGAGGAGGACCTCGGCAGCAGGGAGAAGATTATGGAGGCGTATGAGAGCGGTGTGAGAGGGCAGCCACGGGGGGCTGCTCCTACGGGGGAGAAAAAGGCACCGGGGGAAAAAAGCGCAGCGGTGGAAAAGAGCGTGGGCGCAAGCGAGCTCATCTGGTTTCCGGCCGAGGTCAACACCTCGATACGGCCCGGATGGTTCTACCACGCCAGCCAGGACAGCCTGGTCAAACCGCTCGGGGTGCTGCTCGATATCTACTACGGCGCGGTGGGCGGCAACGCGACATTTCTCCTCAATTTTCCGCCGGACAAACGGGGGCTGATCCATGAAAACGACGCCGCACGAGCCCGTGAGCTCGGGAAAGTGCTGAACGAGACCTTCCGGACGAACCTCGCGCTCGGGGCGAAGGCAACGGCATCCGGTGTGCGCGGCGGCGACCAGGCGTACGGCGCGGGGAAAACGGTCGACGGCGACGAGAATACGTACTGGACGACCGACGACTGGCAGGATACGGCGAGCATCGAGTATGACCTCGGCGCGGAAAAAACGTTCAACGTGGCCATGCTTCAGGAGTACATCAGGGCGGGACAGCGTGTCGAGGATTTCGCGCTCGATGTGCAGGCCGGGGGGACATGGAAGGAAATCGCACGGTCGACGGTCATCGGGTACAAACGCCTCCTGAGATTCGAGCCGGTGACAGCGCGGAAGGTAAGGGTAAGGATACTCCGGTCGAGGGTGTGCCCGACGATGGCGAATTTCGGGCTGTTCCTCGCGCCGCGGTGAGAGGGAAACAGGAGAGAATAGAACGCGGATTTGTGAAGGACCCCTTGCCCTCCGGGCATCCCCCCTGAACAGGGGGGACACGGCAATTCGCCAGCGCTGTTGCTCTGACGCAGTGGGATGGAAACCGGGAGGGATCTTTTGAGATTAAAATTGATCGGTCATCCCCGAACATGATCGAAACCAGTCAGGCGGGTCATTTCAAAAGCAGGAGTTTCTTCGTCACGGTGAATTTATCCGCCCTGAACCGGCAGAAATACAGCCCGCTCGGCATGCCCCGGGCATTCCACACCACCGAATACCCGCCCGCGAGTTCGAAGTCATCCTTCAGTACGGCGATTCTGGCGCCGGAGATGTTATAAACGGTCACCGTCACCCGGCTGTCGCGGGGAAGACAGTAATCGATAGTCGTGGCAGGATTGAACGGGTTGGGATAGGCTTCCGAGACGGAAAACGCGGCGGGTACGCTTTCCACAAGGGTTTTGACCCCGGCGACGACCATGTCGCTTTCCATTCCGGAACCGACCGCCTGAACCCAGTAGTAATACTGGCTGTTTTTCCGGAGATCCAGATCGTCGGTATACCGTGAAACACCGGGGGCGACCGAATCGACGAGCACCGTATAGTACATTTCCGCGGCAAAAAGAGCCTCGGGTGAAGCATAATCCGTGGAGGGCACAGGCTCGGTCAGCACGGATGTCTGCGAGCGGTATATCAGATACTTTCTGACATATCCGAGCTCCTCGCTGGAGGATTTCTTCCACCAGAGCGTGCACCGGTTACCGTCCCCGGATTTGTATTCGACGATAACGTTCGAGGGCGGGCCGATCGTATCGATGACCCGCAGGTAAGTCGACAGGGTATCGGCGAAACCGCTCGGATCGCTCACCACGACGGTCACCGCGGACCTGCTCCCCGTGTCACCGGCCGCAGGTTTCCCCGTGAGGATTCCCGCAGTGTCGACGGTCATCCATCCGGGGCCTTCGAGCAGGCGGTAGGTCAGCTTCGATCTCCCGTAGGGGAAGTCCACGCGGAGGGTATCGTTATAGACGAGTCCCGCCACGGCGTCCGGCAATTCAGTGGAGACCATGACAACCGGCGGGGCAGGGGTGTTCAGGGGGTTCTCATAAGCGCCGATGTCCGGCGGCGTTCCGCGCCGTAAACCGAGGATATCGGCCGACGGAGCGTTCTCGGCAGTGCCCGCGCCGATGCACCGGCTGTTGTCACGGAGGCGTAAATCGCCGTTGCCGGGATCGATGAAGCAGGGGTCGGTCTGGATGTTCATATAGGCGTCGCACGAATCACCGTTCGCATTCACCGTAACATTGACACCGTACCATTCGCCGAGCCGGGAAAAGTTGTTATTCTGGTTATTCCAGAAATTCGTATAGGTTATAAACGGGGAACTGTTGTCTAAATATATGGCATACGACCCTCTATGATTGGACAGTATACAGTTTGTAATGACAGGTTTCCCGTTGTAAATACAGATTCCCGATCCATAAAACCAATAACAATCATTATTGTTAAATGTTACATTCGTAATTACAGGATTACTACTTTCAATATATATACCCCCGCCATACCAATTTGCATAATTGTTATAGATCGATACATTGTCTATGACGGGATTACCACTATAAATATACATCCCACCGCCGTTGTAAGAATAGGCGTAATTGTCATGGATAGATACATTGTGTATGACGGTGTTACTGTAATACAAATAAACTCCTGCGGATGAATAGTCTGAATTCCCCGTTATCACGAGGTTCTGCAGCCGCGGGCTTGCACCGTTGCACCTGATCCCAGTGCATTTTTCTACACTCGCCTGTCGTGATTCGATGCCGTTTGTTACGGTGAACCCGTCGAGCACTGCCGTGGTGTCTTCATTGCTCTGAAAAACGACCACCGTGCCCTGTTTGTTGCCGTGAAGAACCGTCTGTGAAATATACGAGGTGTCGCCGGTGGTAATGTACCACGATGCAAGGGTGATGTTTTTACCCTTGAAATCAATAGTCCCGTAGTATGTCCCCGGAGCGACGAGCACGGTATCGCCCGGAGAGGCGGCATCCATGGCAGAGGGGATGGACAGGAACATGGCGGGGACTTCTTTCCTGGTAACGGTGTAGCACGTCAAATCCTTGTCGCCGTACAAAGCAAGACCTTTCTCCGAGCGCCAGTAATACCCTTCTTTCGACCAGGTGACCGTGTACACGCCTTTCTGGATATTCAGCTCGTAGTAACCCGATGTGTCCGTATAGGTGCTGTCGAACAGCGAGGTCGGCGCAACGCGCTCGAAAACCACCCTGACACTGTCATTGCGGCTCTGATTATAGAGAAACACGTGACCGCTGACTTTTATCGTCTGTGCATATACCGTTCCGCAAAAAACCACCAAGAAAAGGAGCCAGAAGAAGAAATACCGTATTTTCATTCCACGACCTCCCGGGTACAAAATACTGTTATTGGGTTATTCATATATGAACATACATAAACCGGTCAGGGTTGTCAAGAAATTTATATGCAGGATAAGTTGCTTGTATTTCAAATGGTTATGACTGATTTTAAACAGGAGAGGGAAATGTCTGAACCGCTGATTACGCTGATTGAGGGATTACGCTGAATGTACTACCCCGACCCAAGGGTCCGGGTATAAAGCCCCCTTCCGTCACTTCGTGACACCTTCCCCCGTATCGGGGGCAGGTAATTACCGGAGTCGCATCGACTTCCCTTGCCCCTCTCATAGGGGAACGAAGCGAAGCGAAGAGCCGCGAAGCGCAAGGGATTAAGGGTCAGGAGGCCTGATCTGATACTGCGGGGTAATTCATTTTAAACTCCCTTCACGATCTCCGGGCGAGAATATTCGAGAAAATGGAGATGAGCCCGCCGAGGCCGATGTAGCCGATGAACACCTCGAACATGACCGCGAACTGGCCCCAGCCGGAACCCAGCTTCGGGGCGATATCGCCGATTCCGAGACGGAGGAAGGTCACGAAGGAGTAGTAGAACGGGGTCAGGAGATTCCATTCCCCGGTATTGGAGAACCAGCGCTCGCCCGCAATGGCATACGCCATGCCGAAACATCCCGCCACGACGAGGCACCAGAACAGGAACCGCCAGAAACTCCGCCCGCAGTCGCAGGTGATGAGCCATACGTAGTACCAGAACTTGTGGTGATCCCGCATCTGCATGATGAACTGCTGGTCGGCCATGTCACGGACGAACTGACGGTTCGAGGCGGCGAAAATACCCCGTGTGTCGATGTTCGAGAAATTCGTGGGAGGGATCGGCTCCTTCCGGGTGCGCCATTTCCAGAGCTGCCAGCGGGCAGGCGGTATTTCCCACGTGACAGGCTTGAGATTGTAATGGATACCCTTCCGCACGTTCTTGAAGCTGCAGCTCGCAAAGGAGGAATAGCTCAGATCGACCCCGAGAAACCGCGCCGCGGTAAAGAATCCCTCCTGACGGAAAACGGTTTTGTAAAAATACGCCTTTTTCAGGAACACAGCCCGCTCGAAATCGGTGTTCTGCGAGAATGTGGTGGAATCGAACGACGCCTCCCCCGAGAACCGTGCATCGCCGAACGAGACCTCGTCCTTGAAAAGAGCGCTGCCGAACGAGACATCCCAGAGGAAATCAGCGTTCTTGAACGATGTTTCGCCCGCAAAGGAGGCGGAATCGAAATAGACTTTCCCGGGAAATGTGGCGTTGGTGAAATAGGTCTTGCCGGAAAAAACGGCGCTCGTGAAATAGATGTGCCCGGTGAATGCCGCTCCGTTGAAATAGGTGTGACCGGAGAATGAGGCGAAATTGAAATAGGTGTGGCCGGAGAAACGCTCGCCGCTGAAATTGATGTTTATGGGGAAAACGAATCCGTTGCAGGACAGGTTGAAGAGCTTGCCCTCGGAGTCCCGCACGCTCTTGAGAAATTCCGCCCAGGCCTGATCGAACTCCGCCCGTTTCCCCTCGATGTCCGGGGAATGGAAGATGCAATAGGGGCGTCCGGTTTCGTCGGGATGCCATGCCGGCCGTGAACAGCGTTCAAAGGAGCAGGTAACCGTCTTGCCCATAATCGATTCTCCGGGAAAATCATTGAAAGTCACTGCATTATTATATGCACTTTCGATGGAGAGAGCAAAGAAAAAGATGGGGGAGGTACTACTCAAAAAGAATTAATGAGACAGGATTTACAAGATTGACAAGATTTTTTATAAAATGTGTTCTGTTTATCCTGTTAATAGCGTGAGAAAAATCCCCCCTAAAATTTTTTTCTTTCAGAATACATGCAAAAATACGAACTTATCTTCTGCATCAGAATTAGTGTAAATATTTTCCTTGACATGCTAACGTTCGTTTGTTATATTATCACTCAGAAAGAAGGCGCGCTCCAGAGTCAAAAAGGTGCGGAAACTATGTCATATTTTTGAGGGGCATTTTTTAATACTCTAAACAATAACTTATGTTATGATACAGATTACTATCAGTAACTAATGTTATTAAGAGAGAGGCCGTCCCAGCCCCCGGGAAAACCCTTAAAATGATGCCGGGAACGGACGGTCTCTCTCCGGGAAATACTTTAACCGGGGATGAAAGGATCGGTATAGAGGTGGGATTCAATGCGGATATCAAGCGGGCACAGAAAGACTGTATCTTCTTCGGAAACAGATATTTCCCGCACCTTGTCACCAGGAAGTGCGCACCGTTCCACCACCGTCTCATCGAGATAGTGGAAAACCCGGAGTATGACCGTATTTCGATTCTTGCGCCGCGCGGTCATGCCAAGTCGACATGGCTGAGCATCATCTATCCCATCTGGAAAATTGTCAAAAACCGTGACATCAAGATAATCATCGTTTCGGATACGGGAGACCAGGCGGAGATGTTTCTGCGGGCGATAAAAGACGAGCTGGAAGCAAACGAACGTATGATAAGCGACTTTGGTGAATTCTATACCAAACCGAAATCAGGAAGCCCGAATGTGTGGAAGGCAGGTGACATAACGGTCACACGGTCATCACGGGCGAAGGAGCCGACCATTGTCTGCGGGGGAACGGGAAAGCGCATTCTCGGACGGCGCGCCGACCTCATCATAGTGGACGATCCGCTCAACGACGAGAACACCGACAACGACCGTCAGCGCAGGAAAACGCTGCGGTGGTTTCACAAGACGCTCACACCGATACTCAATCCGGAGACAGGGCGGATTGTCGTTATCGGAACGCGAAAACACCCGGAGGACCTCCATTCCGAGCTCGGCAGGAATCCGCGATACCGTCAGTTCACATTCAGGGCGCTCGAAAAGGATGCGCAGGGTAAAGAGACACCGCTCTGGCCGGAACGGTGGCCGCTCAAACGGCTCATGAGGGAAAAGGAGGAAATCGGATCGCTCATTTTTGCCCAGGAATACCAGAACGAGCCGATCAGCGAGGAAACCGCCTATTTCCGCCGTGAATGGATCGAACGGTGCTACGATCCCGGAGCGAAGCTGATGAACTGCTATTACGGCGGACTGCCCGTGTTCACCGGCTGGGACCTTGCCGTAGTCGCAGACCGTGAGCACGCAGAGGAGCACGACACCGATTACACGGTGGGAATAACCATAGCGCTCGATGAAAACGGCACCCGTCACATCATCGACATCTACCGTGAGCGCGGACTCACGCCGTCCCAGATTCTCGAAGTCATACGTATGCGGGCGCGGCTGTTCAATCCGAGGCTCATCACCATCGAGAACAACCTGTTCCAGAGCCTCTACGAGCAGGAACTTCTGTCGACCACCGACCTGCCGGTCGCGGGACACACCACCGGCCGTGAGAAGATGGATGTATTCAGGGGAGTGCCCTCGCTCTCGGTGCTGTTCGAGAACGGGAAATACCGTCTTCCCGTCGGCGACGAGCGTTCGGCGCGGCTCATGGAAACGCTCGCGGGGGAGCTTGTCGGGCTCGGAGTCGAGACGCACGACGATACGGTCATGGCGCTCTGGATAACCGAGTGCGGCATACGGCGGCACCGTGAGACGGAAGCGCTGATCGAGGTGATCGACGATCCGACGTGATAAAAGACGGAAAAAGACAGGCATAAGGCACTTGAAGACAGGCACAAGGCATAAGGGAAAAAACCTGAACCGGGATTTACGGAATTCCGGAAAACCTCATGATTCATCTATATCCGCATAAAAAAAACTGAACCGGGATGGCCAGGATTAAAAGATGATTACCGGGATTAAAAAGACAGGCATAAGGCATAAGGCATAAGGGAAAAGATAGACCAAGGCACTGAGATAGAGACCGAGAGGGAAAAATCAGAAACTATAAACGAGAGACCGGTAACTATTAAGGAAAGGAAACGGCATGAGTTTTCTCATCAACAGACTGTATGGCAGGAAAAACGTCGGAGGGACGGTATCCCGGATTACGTATCCGGAGATATCTCCTCACGACGAGCAGCCGGAATCACGCGACGAACGTCGGGCGGACATCATCAAGTGGTGGACCTACTATCACGGCAGCAATCCCGCCACGGGGAAGAGCCAGTGGACCTACCTCTACGAGCGGTTCGAAACCATGCCGAGACGCGAGATCGAGGATGTGGAGAATCATACGCGCATCTGTACGGACCGTCTGAGACGGCTGCTGGTCAACTCGTGGCGCGGATTCGAGTTCGACGACGAACGGACCGGCGCCCGTATCGCCGACATCCTCAACCGTAACCGCTGGCCGCACCTGCTCAACCTCGCGGCGCTTTACGGCAAGGTGACGGGCGATGTGTTCATCAAGCTGGCTCCCGCTCAGCCCGGGTCACAGTTCGGCCCGGTGAGGCTCATTCTGCTCGACAGCGAGGCGGTGGAGATCGATGTCTCGCCCCATGACCGGAACGACGTACGATCGGTCACGGTCTCGTATGATTTTTTCGAGCCGGACAAAGAGAGCACCGGAAAGTACAGCCGTCACTCATACCGTGAGATCCTCGACACATCGAGTGTGACTGCGTTCGTGGATGACGAATACGCGCCGGGATACTCGTACGACCACAATCTCGGATTCATTCCGGTAGTGCATGTCCGTAACCTCGATCCGGGCGGGGGCGTGTACGGGGAATCGTTCGTAGGCCGTCTCACCGATGCCCAGGACACGATGAATCTGCTCGCGACGGATATCCTCGATATCGTGCGCTATGACGGGCACAAGACAACCATTTTCCAAAATGTGAACATCGACAAGGCTGCATCGAGGGACGGCGCAACATCGGGAGAGATCGATCTTTCCATCGGCAAAGGGCTCGTGGTGAAAGGCGAAGGCAGGGTGTACAAGCTCGACAACCAGCACGACCTCGGCGCGGCGCTCCAGGAATATGACCGGAAGCTCGATGCTTTCTATGATCTCGCCGGAGTGCCGCGGTTCTCGCGCGATATGGTCTCGCACCTCGGGAACCTGAGCGGGAAGGCAATCGAACGTCTCTACCAGGATGCCATAGAATCGACCCGCGAGGCGCAGGGGCTCTACGGAGAATCGTTCCGCGAACTGGCGGTAAAGATCGCGGTCATGCTCGGAATCGAGCCGCCCGGTGTTCAGGTGCTCTGGAATACGGATGTGGTTTCCGCCGATATCGAAATCCTCGCCCGTGAATACGAAACGGGTGCGCGCTCGATACGGTCGGTCATGCGCAAGCTCGGCATAACCGATGTGGACAGGATGCGGCAGGAGATTGAAGAAGAGAAGGGGTAAAGACAGGCACAAGGCATAAGGCACAAGGCATAAGGGAAAAAGATTAAAGACAGGCACAAGGCACAAGGGGAAAATACTACAAATCAGAGACCAGAGACTACAAACCAGAGACTTAGAAACCATTAATCAGGAAGAGGGAACATGTCAGAGTACACGAGAGAACAGGTCGAGGAGATGGTGCAGGAGGCAGTGGAAAAGACGGAACGGTCGTTCGGCGGAACCTTCAAGCGGCTCAAGAGCGAAAATGAAGAGCTCCGGGCGCAGTTTGAAAGCATCGCGGCCGAACAGGAAACCGCCCGCGGCACCATGGAACGGCGTATTGCGGAACTTGAATCATCACTCAAGGAACGTGACAGCCGCATCTCCGAACTCGCCATCAGAGGCGAATTCCAGAAACAGCTCAGGGAAAAAGGGCCACTGCCCGAACGGTTCGTGGATATGGAAGCCATTGCTTACTCGGAAGACCCGGAGATTCTCGGCGCCAGTGTGGCCGAGGCGATCGATAAGGGCAGGAGGGAATTCGAGCAGGTGCTGAGCGAGCACGGCATCGCGGTTCCATCGGGTGCAGCAGGCAGGACGGCGAATCCAACCAACCCCCCGAACCGTGACACCGCAACGGCTCATAACCTGAAAAGCGCAGAAGCCCGTGAGGCACTCCACGACATGGTCAGCCGCGGGCTCATACGGTAGCATGGGAGGTAACAGAAGCAAACGGCGTTTGAGCACGGCATTGAAATACCGTGCTATCATCGAAAAGTCCCTGACGGGACTCATTCAAACGCGGATTAATACTCAAGCGAATAAATAATGCTACTGATATCAGGAATAGATGCCGAAACACGTTCGGCATGACGTCATCCGATGTCACTGTTTAAGCACCGATGCAATAATAAAAAAGGAGTACCGGAGGCATTTTCTCGTTGTGAGGTAACTCAGCGAACCGGGAACAGGCTGGTGATTCATTCCCGGAGGAACCTCAGCAGGAAGCAGAGGCAGCAAGCATCAGGAACACAATAACCATCATGAACCACAGTACAGAACAATGAAAGGAAATCACCATGGGTGCAGAACCGGGATTTCTCTCAAGCCATACGGCAACAACGGGATCGTCCCTTGTACAGCTCTCCCCGCACATGCAGGTAAAGAACGGCGAATCCGCACTGACAGCCGGGCTCCTCATGAGCATCAATCCGAATGACGGGAAGGCATACGTGTGCGATCTCAATACCATCAACTGCGTGCCCGCGGGTTTTGCGGCAACCGACAATCCGCTCGGCACGAATGTGGACGATACGGGCAAGATCACCCTCATCCGTCAGGGACGAATCAGGGGCTTTTCCGGGCTCATACCCGGCGCGCTCTACTATCCCTCGGCGGATACGGCAGGGGCAATCGTACCCGAACGCGCGACCGCCGGGCCGGTTGTGACAGCCATCGCGGAAACCTCAGGAACCGACTTTCTGAGGAATGTCCACATACGCGCCGGACACAGGCCGTCTGCGGGCAACTGGACCATCACATTTCCGACGGCAACGAGCTGCACGATCACCCCGCCGGAAGGAAGCGCGGGCGCATCGACTACAGTGGCAGACAGCACAGTCTACAACGGCACTATCACAGGCGCCGAGGATTTCTATATCCAGACCGGCACGCTCACCACAGGGGATACGGCAACTATCACCGTATCGTACGCAACTCCGGCAGCCTGCACGGTAACCATCGATTCGCCGGGGAACGCTTTCACCGCGTTCGATCCGCTGGAGGGCATGGCGGGCACAATCATCACGAAGGGGCTGTATACCCTGGTCACCACGGGGTCGACGGTGACGGTGAGCTTCAACGGGGGCGCCGCATCGGCGGCAAAACCGATCGTCGCTGACGGGGTGTATTTCGACATCATCCCCGGAGTGGCGATGACAGTCCAGGGAACCTCGATAACCGCCGAGACCAATCACTTTCTCGTCGACACGCAGGAATTGACCGCCCCTGTGGGTATCGCGGTCGATTCAACAACGCTTCAGATTCTCATGGGAGGCATAGGCTGATGGCAGAATACGGAATACGCACCATTGACAATGTCAGGGCTAACTCCCTGTACGACAAGTACATCGGGTGGATCGACGAGTACAATTCGAACCCGGAATACGTATCCGAGTTCATCCGTCGTGTCGGAGTGAAAATCGACAAACCGAACGCCGTGCTGAGTGAGGCGCCGCTCGAATTTGTCGAATCCGCCGAGCTCTTCATGCCCGACTGGCAGAAGGCGAAAGAGATCGTGATACCGGTGGAGCTCAGGTATTACGCTCTCGGGCAGGCGTTCACCCGCCGGTTCATCCAGTCGAACACCTCGCGGGTGCTCGACGAGCGCACCAAAAAGGCAATCGCCGCCGATCAGCGGCTTGTCATGAAGAAGTACTTCGGCTGCATGCTCCTGAAAGCGGTGAGCGGCTTCTACTGCGGAACGGGGTACACGCCGCCGAAATACAAGAACAACTCGTTCGACTCGACGCACCAGCACTATGTTCTGTCGCATCTCGGAGCGGGAGACGCCGCATGGGATATTGGCGACATCCGCCGTGCGAAGGAACATATCCTCGAACACGGGTATTCGTCGCTCAACCTCCACATCTACGCCAATGCCAACACGATCCGTGACATCGAGGGCTGGGCGACCTGGACTGCTTCCGGTACGCCAACGGTTTCTTCGCGCCTTACGGACAAGCTGGCGACGGAAGGATTCGCGCAGGGAGTGAGCATCGAGGGATTTGTCCTCCATCACGAGGAATGGGTCCCCGACGATTACATGCTCCTTGTGAGCCACGACGAACCGTGCGTGGCGGAACGTGTCCATCCCAACGCCTCGGCGCGGGGACTCATGCTCATTCCGGGCCGTAACTCGAACTGCCAGCTCGAGGATTCCTATTACGAGCGGGCGACAGGAACGGCGGTCATCGGAAAAGGTGCGGGTGTGGTGCTGTACAATACCACCGGCGCCGCATGGGCAAATCCGGAGGGATTCGATTTCGACTGAGCTGAAAAAACAGTCTGAACCGCTGATTACACTGATTAACTGATTGGTATGCCCCCTCTCCACCCATAACCAGCATCCCCAGTACCCTGACCATGCCCGTCAACAGAAAGGGAAAAAAAGAAGAGGAAGCAGGGGACGCTGGCAGGGGTGAGGGCAATAAAAACAAGAAGTATCATATGACAAGCGCGGGGGAAATCCTGAGATATGGCAGGGATACCCCCGCCGACAAACGGATTCATGAGGAAAAACCATGCGGAAAACCAACGAAGAACTCGACGAGATGATCGCGGGGCAGGAGACAGGTATCGCTGAAGCAGCGGAAGGGGTCGATGTGACCCGCGGTCATGTTTCAAAGTCCATGAGCCAGCTTCTTGCCAACAGACGTGAGGCAATCAGGCTTCTCGAAAGCCAGAAGGAGATCACCACAGTAACTCTGAGGGCGGGGATATGAACCTGTTCAGCACAAGCGACATCGATTACCCGTTCACGGTCACTGTGTCCCGTCCAACGGGGGCATTCGGGGAAAACGGCGCGTACACCGGAACACTCGAGACAGTCATCGCGTCCATGGCAGCTGATATTCAGTTCTCGCTCAAGGTTCGTCAGCTCACAAGCGAAGACAGAACCGGGATTTCGGACACCGCGGTGTGGGTCATGTTCTGCAATCCGCCGTCACCCATCAGGCACGGGGACAGGGTATACGATGGCTCACGAACATTTGCGGTCAATTCTGTCAGCGAATGGGGAACCCATACCGAGTGCGTAATGAGAATCGTATAAAGCTGATCAACAATCCCGAATAAAAAACAGGATATAGAAAGATCATACGACATGCCAAACATAAACGACATCAATACAGCGGTTTACAGGCTGCTGAACACAGATGCTGAGCTTGCGGGACTCTGTACGGTATATAAGGGGGGAAAAAGACCCGTACGAGCGGTCAATCCATCGGCTACCATCGAGGCAAAACGTCTCGAACCCGGAGAGGGCGAAGGTATATGGATGTGCGACATCCTGGTAACCGTCTACACGGATATACTCGCAAACGGCATGCACGACTGTGAAAACCTCGAAACCATCAGTTCACGGATTCGCGGGGTTCTCAGCGACGCCGAAGTCGAGATGGACGGGACCAAGGCTCTTCCCCTCATTGAAGGCTCAACCGGAAGTCCAGACTGGAGCAAGGCTCACGAAAGCGAGACATTCCAGGAATGCATTTTCGGGCTTGTCTTTATCAAGTACTAATAAAAGACAGGTCTCTGGTTCATGGTTGAAAACGATACTCCTGAAATGAGATTTAACACTATAAACCATGAACAACAAACCACAATACCTATTACTGTATATCATGATGGGGTACAATATGCTGGATAGGAACGAGCAGGATATACGAGACAGGATAAGGAACCTTGAACGCCGTATCGAGGAGCTGTCAGCCCGTTTTGAAAAACAGCTCGAACAGTTCCTCGATGCAGACATGAAAGCCAGGGGACTGAAGTGATAAAGAAAGGCATAAGGCACAAGGCATAAGGGCAAAGATTAAAGTAACCATGAACCAGAGACAATGAACAATAAACCGGAGTTTTAAGGAGATCGATGTGATTCCTGTTACGGAAATAAGGACACTGCCGGTTTCATCGTCTGAACCCGAAGACCGCACCACCGGGGGAACGGTTCTCGGGCCGGACGAAGCGCTTGAACTCGGGATTGTCGATACAACAGACGAAGCCCAGGACCTGCCGGTCAGTGTGTTCTGGTGGCGTGTGAGCGATATAAAGGGCAACAGCGAAATATACAATATCAGGGTGTGGCTCGAAGGAACGGAGGAGTTAACCGGCACTGACGCCTGGTATATGGACATAACAGATACGTGGACGCAGGGGAAAACTCCGGTTCAGGTAAAAACTGGCACTCCCGGGACAGCTCCTCTGAGCGAACCCGATCCGAACCTCACCAGGCGGGGCGGGGGAAATGTAACCGGTATAACGAACGACCAGACATCGGGTTACATCTACATAACCGGCACTATCGGTGTTAACGAGACAACAGGAGAAAAAACCGGATTGAAACTCATGATTATGTTCGATTATCACTGATTTCAGACATGATTGACAGAATTGAAAAGATAAGAAAGGGAATACCCATGTAAATCCCGATGATATAGTCGGACGAACTAAGTGTTTTTTCAGACAGAATTAACAAGATTGACACGATTTATAATACGTTTATATCAAGATAAAACAATATAATGGGGTATACCATGCGGAAATTGATCATAATCATGACATTATGCGGGCTGATATCGGCGTTTATCGCCGGAAAAGACGGGTCTGCGGGAGATGAGCCCCGGACACCGACCGAGATCGTTTCATTGCGCACCGTGCATTCCGAGACCTTCGAGAAGCCAGACGGCGCCCGTATGACAATCATCCATGCCCGTAAACAGTACAATATCGATCCCGAAGCTGTTCCGAAGGAAGGAAGACCTGTTTACAGGAAGATAGACCTCACAGTCCACAAAGAAGCCTGTGATGGATTCACCGATGCTGTTAAAGCAGGGCCGTATACTTACCGTTTCGATCCTGACAATACCGGGAAAGGAATTCGCTTCGAACGTGACGGTTACTCCGTGACATACACGCCGGATGGTGATTGGACCGGGAAAATGAGCACGGTGAAAGCCACAACGGACGGAATAAAGGACCTCATAGAGCTTTCAGCCGAATCCGATTCGACCATTGCCTGGAGGATCGGTACAGATGCCCGGGTAACATTTTCGGATGGGGAGATAATGTTCCGTGACGAAAACGGGAATCTCCTTTTCCGTACCCCGGCACCATGGGCAATAGATTCGGAAGGCACTCCGGTACCGGTAACCGTCAGCTTCGTAAATGGCACGCTCATCTATGCTCTCGATATACCGGCACATGTGATGTGGCCGATAACTGTAGACCCGAGTACGGTGATCGGAGAATCAAACACGCTTTCGGGTTTCATTTACCGGACAGATTATCTCTATTATACATACGCACGTAATCCCGCCAATGGTTCCGGCACAAACACATCAAATATCATCATCGGGCGACGAACCGATGGTTCTCCTTCCTGGACAATATACCGGAGTTCCCTCCTGTTCGATACCTCAATACTGCCCGATAATGCACTCATCGACAGCGCAAAAGTAAAGGTCGTACTCGAAAACAAAGCACAGAGCGAGGCATTCAACATACATCTTGTCAAGGGAACGTATACCGGTGCGGTGATGGATACAACCTGGTTTAACGATTTCGACGGCTGGGCATACGGCGTTGTCTATACACCCATATCGATAGCCAATACCGTTTCCACGAATGCGAGTGTGGGCGACACTCTTGTATTCACGCTCAACAGCCCGGGATTAACCTGGATCAGTATATCGGGCACCACGAAATTCATGCTGCTCTCGAGCAGGGACATCGATTTATCGGCTCCTCCGGGTGGGAACGACTATATCTCGTTCGGCGACGATTCCCCCTATATAATGGTCTGGTACCATCTGCCGCCGGTCACTCCACCCACGAATTTCACTATGACGGCGCTCGATTCGACAACCATTGCCTGCTCGTGGACTGATCTGAGCACTAACGAGAATATCTTCTGCATCATGAACTGTGCCGATTCAACCATCGTAGATACGGTTGTCGCAAACGCCACGGCGGATACGATCAGTGGGCTCGATATCAATACGAAATACGTGTGGATGGTGGCGGCCGACTCATCCGGTGTACGGGGATATTCCGACCCGGACAGCACGTACACGCTCCTCCCACCGCCGAACCCTATAAACGTGACCATCATGCCTGTCAGTTCCGACACGCTCCATATCGCTATAACTCCACCATCGAATCCGACGACAGGCATCACAGGCATGGAAGTGGATGCCATCTCGGGATACGGCTCAACCGATTCCGGCTGGAAAAACGGAGCCTATTCGTATTTCGACGGCGGGCTCAATCCTGAAGCCACCTATGTCTACCGTCTCCGCCTCCGTAACGGTGAAGGGATTGCATCCTCCTGGACGCCAAATTTCACTTACCAGATGAATGGCCTCGATACGCTCCTGATATACCTCGGAGGGGACGGATTCGACGATTACAACGTTGACTTCGGCAGCGGACAGCGCGACTCGACTGTTGTGAGGGTGGGTAAGTCGGACAGCGGACAGCGGCTCGACGGATTTATATCGTTTTCTCTTCCCTGGAGTGTGGTCAACGGAGGGATCGACGCCATGTACCTCACGATGACGCGCGCGGGGGAAGGAAGCTCAACCTCCCCGGCATTCAAGGTGTACGGCATTCCGGTCAGATTCGGTGAGCCGGTCGAGGATCGCAATCTCGGCCAACAGGATTCCACCGCGGCGAATATATCGTGGACGGTTACGAGCGGAACGGGCGCGCGCCAGTCACCTAACCTGCGGGCCGTTTTTCGAGCATGGCAGGATATAGATAGCGCGAAGGATTTTACATACGATTTCGGTCTCAGGCTCGATGACAATTCCCAGACATCCGGCGTGAGGGCAGTATTCCTCGATTGTTCAAATCCCTCGTATGCGGACGGAACATGGCTTACCGTGTATTATACTCCGGGACAAGCCGATACACTGAAGACAGTACCGACGGATTTTACATTGACCACCATCGCTCCCGACTCGCTCAGGGCAAACTGGACAGATACCACCGACAGCGAGTACGGATTTATCATCGTCAATCTTTCGGATTCGGCTATGGTTGCGGGAAGCGACACCCTTCCTCACGACACGACGAGCGTTGATGTGGGAGGGCTCACGCCGAACACGGTATACGAGTGGTTTGTCCGGGCGTTCACATCGGCGGATGAGACATCCTCGGAGCCAGGCAGCGGCCGGACGGATGCCCGTACACCGGGAGTACCGGGCGTGACGGCGGTATCGGAGACGGCGCTCAGATTCGTCCTGAATCCGCTCGACAACCCGCTCTGTACGGAGTATGCGGTTCAGGATTCGATTTCGGGGCTCTATGTGGACGGCTCGGCCGAACCAGATACTCTGAAAGCGGGGCCTCCGGGGGAATGGGGCTGGAAGACCTACGAACAGTGGGGAAGCGCCCTCGGGGACACGCTTACCGGACTTGCGCCGAACAGCCTTCATGTCATCAGGGCTAAAGCCCGGACGAGCGAGTGAACCGGCAGCTTCTTTAAAGGAACCCGTCACTTCGTATTCATACATCAACCCGGATTTATCCGGAAATATTTATAACCTGTTTCACTACGGGGACACGGAGAACACGGGGAAAAGCTCACTATTTATTGTAAATGTGGATTCCCGATTAAAGATTCGGAAATGACGGCTTCATGGGGACTCCCGTCCAGGCCGGGGTTCAGCATCGGGAGTCACAGATGCATTTTCCGATAAGACCGGGTTATTGCTTCGGTGGATAGATAATGACACCAATAACAGGAACAGATACCAAAAACAGGTTCGGCATGACGTCATCCAATATCTCTGTTTAATCACCGGTGCAATAACAGGATTAGAAAGTGAATTGGTGTCAGTCAGAAATAACTGTCACAATGCCAAGGAGTTATAACCATGACAGAAACGGGATTTGGAGGAGGGGGATACGGATATACGGGGGCCA
The DNA here is from genome assembly GCA_021372535.1 of bacterium. Taxonomy (NCBI): domain Bacteria; species bacterium. The sequence goes on along the minus strand of JAJFUH010000020.1, from coordinate 17,254 downwards.
TCACGCCATCACCCCCGGCGCTATCGGACCCGGGCTCGACAACAGTACTCGTAACCATCGGAGCGGATGACGAAAATCCCGCATATACCGAATACGCGGTCTTTGCGGAAACCGACGACGCGTTCATCGATGCCTCGGGAAACAAAACCGATACAGCGGTATGGCAGACCCGTGCGAGCTGGGGCAGCATAACCGCCTGCGGACTGACGGCAGCGACCGAACACACTTTCAGAGTCAAAGCCCGCAACCAGGACGGTGTGGAGACGGATTTCGGCCCGGGCGCAGTTATCACCACGGCGGGTCTCGGCAACATCGATGCAGAACTTTCCATCGAGGTGCGCAAGGCATCCTCCACCATCTCGGCGCCGGTGTTCATGAGCGGTCTTGCGGCGAGCATACGTCTTGCGGGGAAGAGCCTCAACGATTTCGGATTCCACGTCGACCACATCAGCGGCCTCGACCTGCCCCGTGTCGTGCCCGACGAAGAGCTCGTTCCGGGAGATCATACCTGGCACATATGGGACGAGTATTTTGCACCGAAACGCATTGTACTGGAAGGATATGTGCATGGCTCTTCACCTGATGATTTAAGACTCAGGCTTGCATATCTCAAGAGTTTCCTCGCCACATTCGAGGGGAATCCCTGGCGGTCAACAGCGCCGGTCAGACTCGAACGGAGCGACCTCCCCGACCGTCACTGGGACGCCTACTACGATGCGATCGGCATGGTCGAAACCCTCGGAAAACGCGACATCTCATCGAGCGCCCGTATCAGTGTAACCATGAAATGCCCCATGCCGTACGGGGTTTCCAACGATGTTATCCGAGCCGTGTTCGCCCCGGACGCCGGGTCATTCCTCATCATCGACCTCGGAAACGCGCCCTCCGACTGTGTATACGTGATCAAGGGAGAGGCCGTAAATCCATCGTTTACCGTGGGGGACATGGTATTTCACTGCGATTTTTCAGACGGGCTTTCGTTCACCGATGTCGAACGGGCAGCGGAAACGGGAACATACAACCCGCCGGAGAATGAAGCCGGAGCATACCGCACGACCGAAACCGGGCTCGGCATTCTCGTTACGGGAACGGATACCGTGACATATACCGCACAGGGAAATCCGGTCAATGGCTCATGGGTCGCGGTTGTCATCCCACAGTGGCAGAGCTCGGTACAGGCGGACGATGTGGTCATTCTCGAACACCGTTACGACGCCGACAATTACCTTCGCCTGTACTGGGATGCATCGGAGGACGCCTGGGTATTCAGAAAGCGGGCGGGAGGAGAGACATACGAGGTATCATCGACAGCGCAGGCATTTATCGCGGGAACGAGGATCATTATCGGTATAACTTACGACAGCACGAACGCAGGCGGCATGAAACTGTTCATCGACGGTGAACAGGCGGGTGTGGGAGGGAATATGTCGGTGCTCGCAGGGACTCCGACGGCGCTGACGCTCCATGAGAACGGCGGAACCATGCAGCCGGATGTGATTTTCGACATGGTTGCCGGATGGTCGCGCATGCTCTCCGCCGACGAGATGCTCAAGATCGCCTCGAACCCGCAGGCGGTGGCAAATCTCAACGTGACAGCCGGGTATACGGGAACACTGGCTGAAAACGACATGCTTACGCTCGATTCGCGGTTCAAAACCGCGAGCCTGTTCGATGTTTCGGAAGGAACGAGAAGCAATGTGCTCGGTTCGGTGAGCGGCACGATACCCATACTTACTCCAGGGAGAAGGAAGACCGCAACCGACCGTACCCAGACCGTCATTTATACAAAAAATTCCGCCGCCCAGATGGAAATACGGTACCGGAGAAGATATTTGTAAAGACAGGCACAAGGCACAAGGCATAAGGCATAAGGGAAAAAGTAAAAAACAGGGACTAAGACACTAAGAAAAGACAGGCACAAGGCATAAGGGGAAAAACCAAAGACTACGAACCATAAACCATAAACATAAAGGTTTGACGATGAGATACATGGTGGAAGTACTGGACAGGGATAAAAACAAGACGGCAGAGCTTTCCGGCATGACGCAGGCCCGTCTCCGTGAAAAAATCAACGGCATCGGCATTCTGACAGTCGAAACAGTGGAACGGAGCGAATGGGACACGATAACGCCCGGGACATCGTTTCTCCGCCTCAAAACCGTAACGGGGGAGAACAGGGGCACATTCCGGGTGCTCGAAGCGACAAAATCGCGGCTCCGCGAGCGCCCGAGCCTTACCATCAGCGCCCGTCACATACTCGCCGACACGTCTGACGAGGTATTCGACGATGCGGTAGACTGTGTCAACTACACGCCCGGGGAACTCGCGGAACTTGTGCTCGGGTGCTCCGTCTTCGATGCCGGTACGGTGGAGCCGACCGCGGTCATCCCGTTTGTGAGATTCGAGTACGAGCCGGTGTTCGACTGTCTTCTCAGGATATGCTCGCTCACGGGGGGAGAGCTTTCGCTCGACGAGGACAGCGGCGAGGTGGATATCCTCGACACGGCCGGGAGCGACAACGGTGTGATATTCCGGTACGGGCTCAATCTCAAGGGAGCTTCGCGGAGTATCAACACCGGCAGGCTCGCCAACCGTGTGTACGGTGTCGGAGGAGGGAATCCGCCGCTCACTCTCACCGGCGCAACAGCAAGCGGCGGAATGAAATATACCGATGATACTGATTCAATATCCGCATACGGTCTCCGTGAGGCGGTGTGTCATGAACCCACGCTCGAAGAGGTTATAAACCTCGCTGAGACACCCGCGCTCGACGGCATCTATACAGCGGGTCTCTGCGAAAACTGGACAACGACGGGGGCACCGACGGTATCGAAGAACACCGACGCCGCATACTACCTCTACGGGAAAGCATCACAGAGAGTGCAGAGCACGGCAGACGGCCAGGGGATTCAGCAAACGGTCGCCGTCACACCCGGAAAGATATACAGCCTCCTCACCCATGTGATCATCGCATCGGGAACTGTCCGGGTGCAGGTGAGCGACGGGACAAGCCAGTACAGGCGGCCTGCGCCGCTTACGGGCACGGGACTCGCCGTAGTGCGTATCGAAAACTGGAAAGCGAACAACGACACGGTGATGGCGGTGATTTTCCAGGAAGGTGCGGGCTCGGCGGACTTTTATGTCGACAGCGTGCAGATAGCCGAGGGGGCGCTCGTGAAACCGTTCACCATAGGGAAAAGCGCCGATACCCTCCGGGACCGGACCATGGAATACCTCAACGCCCACAAAGACCCCGTAATAACCTACGATGTCGATCTCGTCGATCTCTACGGCGATATACGGGCAGGACGTGAAGCCGACCGTTTCGAACTGGGAGACACCGTGACGGTCATCGATCCGACCCTCAGCCTTGATGTAGTGACCCGGGTCATGGAGCGCGATGTGGATATTCTCCACCCATGGCGGGTCAGGGTAAGCCTCGATAACCGCGCCAGCACGCTCGCCGATGTGCTGGCCGCGCTCAGGACTGCCCAGCAGGAGGGTGTGAAGCATATCCGGGCGGCACTCGCCGAAAGCTCAACCGCCGCCGAGGCAGGATCAACCCGTCCCGGATTCGGGAACCAGGCTTTCCGGTTTTTCAGCACAATCACCGCGACATCATGGAACAGCCTGAGCTGGGCTGCAGGGACACTGAGGGCAGGCGACGCCTACTATGCCATATCCTCCGGGTCCGCATCGGGCCTGGCAGGATCGTCCACGTACTACTTCTACTTCGACAGGACAAACCCGACAACGTTCGGGAATACGACAACGGCGGGTGATGCGGAAGGCGAGGACAGGATGCTCGTGTTCGCGGTGACGACCACATCCTCGCCGACTCTCTGCCAGATACATCCGCTCGGTATCGTTCATGTGTGAAGACAGGGATAAGGCAGAAAAGACAGGCACAAGGCACAAGGCATAAGGCATAAGGGAAAAAAACTATAAACCAGAAACATGATTAAGGGGAGGGTGAGGAATGGATGACAAAGAACGGACATTAAGGGATACACCCAATTACTATGTGACGGAACACTTTATGTACAGCGATTTTATCTGTCCCTGCTGCGATACTCTCAAGATCGTTCCGGGATTCTACCGTCACGTAAGCCTGCTCGAACACATGAGACATGAGGGAGGATTCCCGATTGCGGTCAACTCGGCTTTCCGGTGCAGAAGCCACAATACGAAGGTGGGAGGCGCGCCGCGGTCATGGCACCTTGTGTTCGCAACAGACATACGGCCGGAAGATGACGATCCGGAGAAGCTCGCCCTTCTCCATAAAATCGCGCTCGACCTGGGATTCGGAGGCATCGGCAGGTACGAAACGTTCATTCATCTTGACCTGCGGCCCGAGCCTCTTCAGTGGAAGGGATGAGACGTAACCGGCGCGGGAGAGCCCTCAGCTGTCCGATATTGATGAATCACCACTGTCCGAGGAGGCTTTTCTCAGCATGGCAATATGAGACCGCATCCTGGTGAACAGGTAGACGATCCAGCCGACGGTCAATGCGGCCATGCAGCCGACGACAAGGTTGAACATTTTCGGATCGATAAAGGGCCGTCTCGCAATCAGGAACCTGACAAGGTACGAAAGTCCGATAACCAGAATTATTCCCGTCGCTATCTCGACGAAGAGATTGACGAGAATCATCGACCGCGATCTGCTGATGGTATCTTCGATACTCGGCCGGGCTCTCTTTATTCTGAGCTCTTCAATACGCTTTTTTCCGGCAGCGAACCGGGGCGTTCGGGGATCAGTTGTCAAAGCGTGCTCCTTTCTCAGTGAATATAATCTCCCGGACACGAACCGGCAACGGCAAAACCGCGCAGAAGAGGGGCAGGGTGCTCTAAGAGGGCGGTGAAAAAGTGTCTTTTTCACACGCCCGATAATGAAATGTATTGTTTTGTCGCTGTCAAGGGCATGTAAACATGTCCCCGAATCATTAATCGGGGATTGGTACTTCGTGCCGACCATTGACAGCCAAAATTCAGACATGTAGAGTTTTTCACCACGCTCTCAGATGTTACTTCCTTTGCTTGCCCAAAGGAAGTAACCAAGAAAAGGGAAATGTGGTGCCACCGAAAAAGAAAGGAGGTGACTATGTGGAGCTGCTGACGCTCGTAAGTACCGGAACACCACTGCTTGTGCTCGGAATGCTTCTGTTCCTCGAACGGATTCATACAAAAATCTCCGTGATCCAGGACGATGTCAGGGAAATCAAAGAGGGAATAACATGGAAAGATACCTGTGAACAGAAACACTGCGACATCGAGCGGCGAATCGAACGGCTCGAACATGCATTAAACGGAAAAACTGTCCCATAACAAGAACATAACCAATTTTTAACAGTCAGGAGGCATCCGGTGAAAACCAGTATACGCACCGCGGGATATTGTTCATTACTGTTACTTCTCAGCACGGGAATGGCATATGCCGGAGTGATGGGCAGAATCAGCGGATGGATGACCGGCGAGGCAGTCATGCTTGCCCTGTCAACGGTCCTCACCATCGCCGCGGGTCTTCTGGGACTTACCTTCAGACGGATTTCACGGACATTACGTGAAGCCGGGGAATTTCTTGCGTCCCTGGGAACGGCAATCGAGGATAAACGGCTGACCCGCGAGGAGCTTGCATCAATCCTGAAGGAGGGAAGAGAAGTTTTCGAGGTCTGGAGATAACTACACTCATTTGCAAGCAGTTATGATTCATTAACGGCCCGGCCTGTCAGAACCGAGGCCGTTTTATTTTATCGTTTCAGGATTTATTCACAGAGGGCGGGTGAGAGAATAACAACCGGTGCATGCGTTGCTTTTTGCAACATCAGTGACATTTTACTCTATCGGGTTTTACCGAAAACCGGTTCGGTCTCAGGTGAAATTGCATTGTTCGTAACGTGTTAGAGAATTTTAACGAAAACCAAATTTAAGGTTGACACCCGGTATGCCTCTGAGCATATTGTTAGGGTAGATAAACAGATCCAAAAAGACCTCTTTATATCTTATCTAACCTATTATCATACAAGGTGTTGCGGATATGCCCCTGCTTTCTATCATGGAATTGGCCCAGGAACTTTCTGTCCCTCAGGAAACAATCAACCGTCTCATCAATCAGAAAATCATTATCCCCTATGGCGGGAAAGCCCGTCTCGGTGAGCCCCGGTTTTCCACGAACAAACTTCAGGATATTCGCAATAAACTTCGTGATTACGTGACTTCCAAGGGATAATCAGAGATAATTCATCTCGGGCACCATATTTTACATTAACGGTTTCACCGTGTACCATAAACGGTTATAGTGTTGATAAAGTTTCGGCTGATAAGCAACGGTACAAACCATGGGGAACAGATACCGAAACACGTTCGGCATGACGGTATCCGATTTTACTGTTTAAGCGGGCTGTGAAAAAGTATATTTTTACGAGCCCCATGATGAAATGTGTTGTTTTGCTGCTGTGAAGGGCATATAAACATATCCCCGAATTATTAATTTGGGACCGGCACTTCGTGTGCCGACCCTTGACAGCCAAAATTCAGACACATATAGTTTTTCACAACGCTTGAATCACCGAAGTAAAAATACGAATCATTACACACGAATACCGTGAAAAGGCACCTCAGTGATGGGTATTTCACGATTTGCACCTCCATGTCTCCGTAATCCGCGGATATCCCCGCTCAATTCCCAGCATTAATACGCATACAATGCCCTGATATGACTTACCCATGCGGGGATACGGGAGAGTTGCAAGAAGAGAGGAGGAACACACATGAACCTTGCCTCGATAAAAAAGTTCTTTACCGGAACGGGAGCGGTAATTACCGGGATTATCGGTGCAGGCGCCGGTCTTGCGCTGTTTTATACGCTGAGAAAGACCAGAAAACGGGGAATAACGAAAAAGACGGCGATTCCGGAGCCGGTGAAGACAATGCTGCGGTCACCCACGAAGAATGAAAAAAACGACGCGCTTACGGCTGTATTTTCCCATATTCAGAGCATAAACGAAGGTTCATTCACCATCAGATTCGGACAGAGCACAAAAAAAGGATACCGGGGATACTATCTTCAGAACGCGAAAAAACACACGGTGTTTTTCTGCTGGGCTGATGAATTCGAAGCGGCGCACGGACAGACACCGTACTGGATCGAGCTCGATGAATCAGCGACAAGGGCATTCAAACGCAAGGGCATGAAAAAACTCCATGATATATATCCCCATCCTTCCAGCGGGAAACGTATCCTCATAGCGGTAAATCCCGAAGAGATGAACGATCCCGGAACGGTGGCCGAAAAGGTGATACATATTGCACGGGACACACTCTCGTGACCAAAATCACAGCCCCACATATCAAAACATGTTATAATTGTTCTTGACACTATCGGAAAACAGTATAATTTTTGATCATAAGAAAGTCTGAGCGGGTTTCCGGAACAAGAACACACGAGGGTGGGATTGTATGGAATCACTGATAGACACTGTCGTCACTGCTGTGAAGACGTATAACTGGAATAATCCGTTCACGTTTGTCATCGTTATTCTGCTTGCCCTGTTGATCCTGCGAAAATGGGCGATATTCCTCATCGTGCTCCTGACCGCAGTTCTCGGGTGGGGCGCACAGGACCTCATGATAACCAATATTGAAACAAGCAGGGGTATTATAAGCCTGCCGCTCATAATTTACGGGGTCGGAGGGATAATTTTTGTCGTGCTGACGCTGATGTCTTTTTACAAGTCCTGAAACCTCAGGAACAGCCCTATATAAGCAAAAACGCCCGGAAACCGGGCGTTTTTTTATTCCAAAAGGCAGAAATCACTAAAAAATACAAAAATCATAAAGAACAAGAAGTGTTCACTGTATCGAAATGCCGTTCTTTCTCACTCGTCTTTGGGCGGCCATTCGGGAGAAGGCTCTGTTTCGGCATCGGGTTTCTTACCGCAGGAGACAGCAAGAAGAGCGGTAAGAAAAGCGGATAAGGCAACCATGATATACGTAAAAAAACTTCTCCTTGTTTCCATAACATCTCCTTTGAGAATATCGTTCTATCACACTTTCCGTTTGTTTACTGGAAGTTACTCAAAAATAACAATAAGGTCAAGATAAAAGTAGAATTCTGAAAATCCCATGTTTTTTTCAAGAATACCTTTTAATCCGATCTATTCATGAATTGAAATTGAACGCGGATTTTTTCTACAGTGGGCAACCACGGGGGGTTGCCCCTACAATAAAAAACATGAACAATTATTTCGTCATGTATAAAACAATCCGTTATGACTTTTTATGCCTTCCTGCTGCGGCGCAGCGCAGTGCGGCGAGTATGGTGAAAAATAATCCGGGCTAAAGGAAAGGATACACCGTGAAAAGCCTGTTTCCCCGTTCACTGCCCGTTTTTCGGGAATGTGTGAACTCACGAGCCTTCGGCTCGCTCGGACAGCACCCATTCTTTTTCCGAAAACCGGTTGTGAACGCGGGGCTTTTCAACGGGTTATAAAAAACACCAAATTCCAGAGTCTATATTTTCTTTACAATCAATATATTACTATACATTTCAGCGCGGATTTCGGTATGTCGCCGGAAAAGTACAATTCCGGTAATCCCCCATTTTTCAAAGCAAACGGCAAGCAGTCAGCCCGTTATCAGAAAACGACGAGCCCGTCATCCTTCCGTGAATGGAGATAAAATCCGAGCCGGTACCGTTTGAGAGTCCGTATGTCATCGACTTTTTCGATTGTGTTTCCCTTGATGCGATACACCGTGATTTCAGCAGGATCGATGGGCCCGTGTCCACGTTCCCGCGCCATCCGCAGGTAATAGAGCTCCCGCGGGTCCTGTCCCATGAGGTACGATGTCACCGTATCGGTTGCCACGAGATCGAGCCCGGCGACGACATAGTTGGTCAGATAATCGGTTCCGTTGGCGAAGGCATCGCCATCACGGCCGATAACGCCCTCGACGATGTTAATATCCGGCCTGAGGACGCCGACGGTGTCGATGGTGCGCTGACCCCACTGCTCATCCCACATGAGATTGGTGACGCCTTTCATGAACTCGTCGGCTTTTTTACGGTCTTCGCGGACCTTACGGAAGGCTTTCCAGCCTCCTTTACTCTGATATGCGCCATAGGATTTTTCGATATCCCAGGCTTTATACCCCATCTCAGCGTGTTTGAGGAACGATTTCTCGACATTTTCCCAGTAGTCCGGGTTGATGTCTCTGCGCATTTCCGGCCTGATGGTATACATCTGATGCCACTGGTCGCAGTAGTGGCCGTAGCCGGTCGGAATGAGTCCCTGTCTGTTTTTGATGCTCAGGGTTGTCAGCCCGAGATTGTGGTTTTTGAACTTGGGCATGTTGATATTGAACGTGTCCCTGTCAAAATGCGGGCGGAACACCGGAACCCGCTTCCACACGACACCGTCATCGAGATCGAACCAGTTCAGCTCATCCTTGTCGTAATAATCGAACTGCTTGTAAGCGCCGTCGATAAACAGAATTTTATGCTCATCGAGAATGCCGAGATGACCGGACTCGCGGAGAAAATTCGCCCCCGCGCTCCGTTCGGTGACCACGATGTTCGTATTGCCGAGCCCGCGCAGTCCCTCGGCGAAACCGGCAACAAACTGCGGCGCCACGGTGATACCGATGGTCGGGTACCTGAGGTGGGGATTGATGTAGGTCCAGTTGGGATTGATGGCTGTTTTCCCGCCTTTTTCGGTTCCCCGTTCGAAGAGGGACCGGGCAATCGAGTACCCGGCTTCCTCGAGCTGAGGACCAGCCAGGTCAAAGGAGCCTTTACCGTCCTTCTCCGTCTTCACGGTCGTTTCGATGATGAAAACGGCTTTCGGATTCTCACGGATTTCCGACCGTATCACAGGCCGGACATTGTTCGAAGCGCCCGCATCGAGAAGAGGCATCACTTCACGGATAAGCGGACCCTCGGCGATTTCGCTGCGAGGAGGGGCTGCTTTCGCCGCACCGAAAACATTCCCGGCAACGAGCGAGCCGGCGCCGGTGGTACCGGCAATTTTCAGAAAGCTTCGTCTGTTGAGTATGTCAGTCATGATATTCACCCCTTTTCTGCTACGAGTGGAAATTGATAGCAGTATATTTTTATTTCTATAATGTTATACGTTTCATGCCCCGAAAAGTTCCGAAAGACAGGCATAAGGCGTTAAAGACAGGCATAAGGCATAAGGCACAAGGCATAAGGGAAAAGAATAAAGACGGGCATAAGGCATAAGGGAAAGAGGAGTAATTCATAATACTGTCAGGAAGGGAAGGCTTCATTTTAATGCTGTGAAATTTTCAAAAATTATATATTTTGTCAGAGGAGAGAAAACAATGCAGAATTTGTTAATAAAACCATACCGATGGAGAATGCAGATGAAACGAAACATGCTGACAGGCTTTGTGCTGCTCGCATGCGTCCTTGCAGCGGGGTGCGCAGCCTTCAAACCGTCGCCGGTGCAGGACATCAAAGGGAAAAACGTGGTGTGCATCCTCTTCAAAGACACGAGGTTCAAGACCGAGGTGGTCGGAAAGGTGACCGGCGAGCTCGCTCCGAAAGGATGCCGTGTGGTGACCGGTCTCGTCGGGCAGGCGAAATACTACAAACCCGCCGATTACGGCGCTGTGGTTTACATGACCGAATACTGGATGCGGCATACGCCCTGGCATGCGAAACGGTACTATAAAAGATACAAACAGCCGGAAAACGTGATTTTTGTGATCACGAGCGGCGACCCGGATATCGTGGTCAAGAAACCGTTCGATGCGGTAACGAGCGCATCGAAGCCCGACAGGGTCGAATCCGTTGCCCGCGAGATAATTACACGGCTGGACAGGATTCTCGGAAAGTAAAAGCGGAATATTCTCAAGGATACAAAGAACGCGGATTTACGCGGAACGGGCGGATTTTATTATCAGTAAATATCCCCCCTGCCTTCCGGCATCCCCCCTTTTTAAGGGGAGAGATGGTGTAGCTCTCCTTTTGTTTTATAAAGGGGATACGGCGAAGCCGAGAGGGATCAAATAGTGAGTTAATTGCTCCGGTTAATACATATCGATACAACTCTTTTGAACAGATGCCGAAACAAGTACGGCATGAAGTTATCCATGTCACTGCTTAATAATCCGGAGCACTAAAAAAGTTATTACCTCGCAGCTTTTCTGCGGGATTGTCGAAGCGATCATTGAGTATACATATACGGGAAACCACCATGAGAATTGTATAATCGCGAAAGGGGAAAACGATGAGGAGCGTTATAGCCGTTATCGTGACGATTTTATTAATTCCCGGCTTCGGGTGCGGGTCAGGGCCGGAGAAGGTCTCCGAGGAACCCGACCGTGTGGACTGCACGCTCCGTGACAACTTCGAGACCGGAGAACTTTTCGGCTGGGAAGCGTACCCCTACGCACAGGACATCGGTTACGACCCCACGACAGTCTGCCAGAGGGAGCCGGCCCACAACGGGAGCAGATACGCCCTCGCGCGGATTATCAAGCCGAACGACGCCCTCGACCTCTCGGAGGGATTCACCCGGCAGATCGACCTGTGGACGACGAAAGACACACGGCTGAGAGTCGCCCTGTTCCTCATCGGCGACCGTAAACCCGAAAAGGTCGATCTGTTCCTCGGCCTCTTCGACGGCAGACTGTATACACATACGGTCTCCGCGCCCGAGGTCAACCGCTGGCTGGAACTGCAGGTTCCCGCACGGGAGTTCCGTCTCGCGGACGGCACACCCCTCAAGGCCGGGGAACACCTCCAGGTTGTGGCAGTCAGGGCGTTCTATCCACTCGTTTCGCACCTCCTGAGCTACACCATCCTTATTGACGATTTTTCGCTCAACGGTGAACGTCAGCGCCGTTTCACCGCCATAGAGCCGACCGCGACCGATTTCGAGAAGTTCGGCATCTCCGTGCTCGGCAGGCACTATTATCACGGAGACACCATCGGGATCAGTGTCACACCCGAAAAATCGAGGAAAGTGACCCGCGTGGAGTGCGCCCTCCTCGGCCCGGACGGGAAACCGGTGGTTTCCGGCCTCGAACTCTACGATGACGGCACCCACGGCGACAAAGAAAGCGGCGACCGCATCTGGACGAACACCGCGCTCCATACGATCGGCATGAACGACCCGCGCGGGCAGTGGACGATCGACCTGACCGGGAAGACCGGCATCGGCAGGGACCTCCGATGGGGATTCCGCTTCATCATGCCGGGGAAGCGGCTGACTCCGGACGACCATCCGCGGCTCTTTTTCTCGGGGGACGAGCTCGCAACCCGCTTGAATTCGAAGGAGCCTCCCGCGGTGAGGAAAATCCTCGAAAACGCCCTTGCCCAGAAAGGCCGTTATACCGATGTGGACATCGACACGGTCAACGAAGACACGAACGTTCCTTCCGAATCCCTTACCGGCGGGCCATATTCCCGCGCCGGGTCGGAAGGAGGCCGGTGGATCAGCCCCGCCTATACCCTCGCCGGGATAACCGAGGAAGGGGCATGGAAATATGCCCTGGCAGGCGATACCGAGGCGGGCGAGCGCGCAAAAAAGGCGCTTCTCAAGTTCAGCTCATTCAAGATGTGGAACCGCTCGTGGATGGAAGCCCACGGCCGTCACATCTACTTCCCGGTCGGGTACATGACGAGGCAGGTGGCTATCGGCTACGACCTGCTCTACCCGCTCATGAGCGACGAGGAACGAGCAACCGTCCGTGAGGGGATCATGAACAATGCCATCAAGCCCTTCTACCGTGACATGGTCGAGATGAACCGTATGCCATCGAGCCTGTCGAACCATATCGCGGTCATAGTCGCGGGGCTCGGTCTCGCGGCGACGACCATTTACGGAGACGACTCCTCGAATCCCGAGCTCGAGCCGTACTTGTCCGGTATCCTCACCAAGATGCGGGATTTCATGGGCAAAACCTACCAGCCCGAGGGCAGCTACGGGGAGCCGTACACCTATCAGGCGATGGCATCGCGCGACCTGACGGAGACTCTCTGCGCACTTGAACGGAATTTCGGAATCGATTACACCACAACGACATACCTGCGGGATGCATGGATATATCCGCTCTACGCGACCCATTCGAGCGGACGGTATCAGGATTTCGGCGATGTATCTCTCTGGTACGGCATGACGCAGACCCACCTGCTCTGGCTCACCCACCGCATGAGGAATCCCTGGACGTACGCCTACGCGAAACCGTTCTACGAGGCAGGGAGAGGCGGATTCATGGGCTGGCTGTGGTACACGGACGGTATCGCGCCACGCTACCGCACCGAGCTGCCGTCATCGAGGCTGTTCACGCACAAGGGCAACATGGTCATGCGCTCGGATTGGAGCGACGAGGGATCGATCATGATTTTCCGGTGCGGGCCGAACTCGAACCACTACCACCTCGACCAGGGGAGCTTCCAGATTCTGACCAACGGCGAGGAGCTTCTCAGCGATGCGGGCCACAGCGACGGCTACTACACGAACCTCTATTATCCCTGTTATTACACGCAGTCCATAGGGCACACCGTGATGCTCGTCGACATGAATCCCGAGAGCCAGGCCGCCGCCGACTACGAGAACGGCGTCGCGGCGCTCCGCACCTATCCGCACATCACGCGCCACTTTGCGGGGAACATCGCCGACACGGTCGAGGGCGACCTCACCAGCGTGTACAAGGGCGCGGTGTCGGGCTACACGCGCTCGCTCATGTTCGTCAAGCCGGACCTCGTGTTCCTGTACGACCATGTGAAGAGCGAAACGGGCCACGAGTACGACTGGCTCTTCCATGCCGAGCACACGGATGGGAAAAACTCGATCACCTATGAGAACGACACGGTCACCATCACGAGGCCGAAAGCGCGTCTCACCATGGATATCCTGTCACCGGAAATAGCATCCTCGCGAATCCGCGCCTCCGACCGTGACGAGGGCTTCATCACCCTGTCGGGCAAGCCGGGACAGACCGAAGAATCCTTCCTCGCGGTGCTCAGACCCGAAGCGCTCGGAACGGGCAGGGGACCAAAGAAAAAGCACGCGTCGCGGCTCCTCCGCTCCGGGGGATGGATCGGCGCCGGAGTCGGCGAGGACGGCCTCGTAACGATGGCCATGTTCCGGGTGGACGGCAACGGAACGGAGCATACGATCAACGAGTTCGAGACCGATGCGAACCGTTTTGCGGTGACAAGCGACCGTCACGGCGCGGTAAAAATGCTGTTCGTTTCCGATGCGACGCGCCTCACGAAGCTGGGACGAACGCCGTTCAGCTTCACGAGCAGCGACAGGGTATCGGCGGCTGTCCGGTACGATACGCCGGAGGGCATCGTTCTCGAGGTCGAAGCATCCGCCGCCGCAGACATCACCATGACTGTGCCGAAGCGTGTCAAATCCGCCATCGCCGCGGGAAACGTTTCCGCGGCATGCAGTTACGACGAGGCTGCGGGTACGGTGACCGTGAAGGTGCCGGAGGGAAGGACGGAGATGGTGATGAAATGAAATAAGATATTGGTTTGTGGTTTATGGTCTCAGGTTTATGGTTAATAGTTTGTAGTTTGTGGTTTTATGATCGGGGTGAACAATATCACCGTGGCGGAAGAGTTACGGCTATCATGAAGCGGAACGGCTTACGACGGCCACAGAAAAAATAAAAAATATCTAAAAAGGTATATGAAGCGTTCAATTTAAAGATTTCAACAAAATAAAATCGAGTCTGGAAAAAACAATATCACCGGTCGGATTCCATCATTTTGGCTTTTCTTTTCCATGCAGGCTGGAACGAGGGTAAGCGGATATGGTGGTGTACAGGGCAAAACCGCTCATTCAGCGGAGAAAAGGGGAGCCAACAGGATGGAACGCAGATCGTTCATCAAGAAAACGGCCACGGGATGCGCAGCGTTTGCAGGTACGGGATTGTTCGGATATGCCATGCCGGAAGTCGAGGCGTTCAGCAGTGGCGGCGGCATCGGCATCGAGGAGGGGCTGTATCTCCTCGACCAGGGCAAAGAGAAAAACATCATGCCCGAGATCAGACCCGAAATCCGGAACAATCCGCGGGCGGTTTTCCTGATCGAAACCCATGTCGATGCACGGCGAAGTCCGCAGGGATTCTTCTCCGAGGCACGTGAACAGATCGAGGAGACCGCAAAGGGAATCGTGCCACGGATATTCGTCAAGGGCACGAGGAAAGGCGGCTCAACTCTCATATTGCCGAATCTGACGTGGGTGCCCGATGTGGTGAATTATCCGACGGTTGGCACCAATACCTCCCACGATTTTATCATCGGTATCGCGCAGGGTCTTCGTGAACTGGGCAACTCGAACAGCATCACGACCGCCCGAGGCTCGAATGTGGTCGACCACCGCAAGAGCGGACTCTATGCCACACTGGACAGGATCGAACTCAAGCTTATCGAGGCCAAATACCTCGATTTCGCCCATTATACAAAGGACGAACTCAACTGGCACCGTGTTCCCGGCACTCCCCAGATATGGAAAAACATCCCCACTACCAGACCGATCGGCGACAAGGACAATTTTTTCATCAACATGCCGAAGTTCAAGTGTCACAACCTGGGGCTGACGACCCTGTCCACCAAAAACCGTCAGGGTGGAGTCCCCTCCGGCTACGGCCAATACTGCAACCGCTGGGAGATTATGGAGCGCATATGCAGGGATACCTATAACATCGATTTCGACCGCGATTTTGTGGGGAACTACTACCAGAATGTCGAAGCGGGATTTCTCAAACACCGCGCGGCAGGTTTCAAGCACTGGGATTACGAGAATCTCTATCCGCTCTACGAAAAGAAAGGCGGCTGGGAGGCGTTCAGAAAGATCAAGGACGACTCGGCCAAAATTCAGGAGTTCATGAGCGACATCCCCGGCCCGCTGATGTGGGACGAGCAATGGAGCCAGCGGGCGATCGATTCGGCCATGGCCATTACTCCCGATATCAATATCGTCGAGGGTATCATCGGAAGGGACGGCAGCGGGTTCAATGTCGGGCGCGACGAGCTGTGCAATATCGTGATCGTGGGGCTTTCTTCGCCCGAGGTGGACGCGGTCGGCTCTTATATCATGGGCCACGACCCCCTGGAGATACCTTACCTGCGCATCGCAAAGGAACGGGGATTCGGCGAGAACAACCTCGCCAGAATCGACATATACCGGATAATGGAAAACGAAATAGTGCCCGTGAAAGACCTTTCGAAGATCAAACGCACACCACTGGGAGTCAACATGCACTCCTGGGAGGAAACGGGCGAGCGGCTATTCTGGTGATTTCAGAATGAAAACGACGCCTGTCCCGGTTTCGATTCGAACGGCCACGGCAGGTATTTAACGATTATGCGGACCTGCACGGCCACGCAGCGGTCAAGATGCTGTTTGTTTCCGATACGGCGGCGCCTTACAAAACAGGGACGGACACCGTTCAGTTTCACGAGCAGCGGCAGAGTCTCGGCGACATGCAGTTACACCGGGGCTGCGGGCACGGTGACCGTTAAAGTGCCGGAGGGAAGGACTGAGATAGTGATGAAACGAAATAAATCGCTGATTTGTGGTTGCCGGTCTACTGTTAGGATGAAGATGAGGGAGGATAGAAAAATTACAGATAACGCGCACTAAATCAGTTTTATTCCTGTTTGTATGATTTCTTTTGCTAAAGGATTTTGAAGGTTAAAATCATTCGGTGAAAAGGGTATAACTTCTAACTCGCTGCTCACCGAAAGCGTAATTTTTCGTATTTTGTCTTTGTCTTCGATTCTATTCCCTTAAAATAATGTCGATACGAGAGCGATGTCGATATCACTCCATCGGGTATAATTTTATAACATGAAATTCGCCGCTCAGTGGCTCTGTATCGTCTACCCCATAAACAGCCATCTCTGATACCTTACACACCGAAAAGGAGTAGCGCCCGAAAATTCGAATGAGGGTTATACTTACAAACACTCCCGATATCGGTTGCAAGAACTGCCGGTAGTCAGCGACCACTGCTGTCGCGCCCTTACAGTGACACCGATTCACGCGATTACATCATATTTATAATGATAAAGAACTGTAATACTCGTTTCGAGCGGATGAAAAATACTGTATATTTATATCTATATTGAATAGTGTCCGGTTAAAATTGTTATAAAAGTTCGAAATATCCTGTAAACAGGGCATTTACCGGCATATGGATTGTTTTAGATTTGATTGTTACCCCTTTTCTCCACCCTAACTCACCCCCTGCCCCCTCTCTTGCCACA
>JAJFUH010000019.1 GCA_021372535.1 bacterium | reverse complement strand
AATCCATATGCCGGTAAATGCCCTGTTTACAGGATATTTCGAACTTTTATAACAATTTTAACCGGACACTATTCATAACGGATTATTTTATACATGACCAAATAATTGTTCGCGCATTTTTATTGTAGGGGCAACCCCCCGTGGTTGCCCACTGTAAGGCTGTGGATATAAAAAAAATCCCTCCGGGGGAAGGATGTCCGCAGGACAAGAAGGGGGCTTTTTCAAATATTCCGGTTAATGACGGAAAGGCCGTATGACCTCGAAAGAACGTGTCAACGCCGCGCTCAGACGTGAGCCGGTCGATCGTGTGCCGGTATTCATGTGGTTTCATCCCATAATGGCAGGCCGTCTCGGTCACGTGCTCGAAATACCCGCCGGGCGTGTTGGCGAGGCGATGGGCAACGATGTCATGCAGGCATGGGTGGGAAACAATTACGCCATGGAAGGCATCACCCACGAGCATGACGGCGAAACGCACATTGACTTCTGGGGCATCGAATGGATAAAAAAAGGGCCGTTCAACCAGATACTGCGCTCACCGCTCGAAGATTCTCCGAGAGATGCTATCCTCAGCTACGAGCACCCGTACGATAAAATCGAATGCCTGCTGAAAAACATGGAGCCGGTAGCGGCGCGCGCGGAGAATTATTTTATAGGGTGCGATGTCTCTCCGTGCCTGTTCGAGCTCATCTGCCGTCTCCGCGGCATGGAGAACGCCATTCTCGACCTTGCCGCCGATCCCGGGCTGGCAGAAGCGATGCTCGACCGGGCGGGCGATTTTTCCGTACATATTGCGCGGGAGGCATGTGAGCGTTTTTCCCTGGACTGGCTCTGGACAGGCGACGATATTGCGGGTCAGCAGTCGATGATCATGAGCCCCCGGTGCTGGCGCGATCTCATCAGGCCCCGTCTCGCGACGGTTGTCGAGGTCGGCGCATCGAGGGGATTATGGGTTGCCTATCATTCCTGCGGAGCGATACGCCCCGTGATACCGGACCTCATCGAGATCGGTGTGGATGTGCTCAATCCCATCCAGTGCGCCTGCCCGGGTATGGACCCGTTTCAACTGAAGAAGGAATTCGGGGAGCGCCTGACTTTCATGGGTGGAGTCGATACGCAGGGCCTGCTTCCGGGAGGTTCCGCGGATGATGTCCGCCGCGGGACAGCCCGGCTTCTCGAGGGGATGACTGCCGATGGCGGTGGATATATCCTTGCGGCGTCGCATACCATTCCCCCCGAAACGCCGCTCGAAAACGTTTTTGCCATGTATGAAACGGCGGGCATGACACGTGAGGAGATTTTCGACCGTGCGGCTGCCATTCGCGCCGGAAATGCATTGTGACTTTTTCGCTGGAGTATTTTACCGGATATATCCAAACCACACTTTATTTTGACGGAGTACCGCATGCCAAACGATAACGAGACGAGAAAGAAGGCCACAGGATTTTTCTCCACAGCGTTTTATTATGCGTTCAGAGGTATGTTCCTGCCGGTGTCACGGTTTCTTGCGCGGATGCATGTAACTCCGAACATGGTAACCTGTTTCAGCCTTTTTCTCGGCATCGTGACAGGGTATTTCCTTGCTGTGAACAGGCTCGCGCTCGCTCTTACATGTGGAGCGACCACGGGGTTCCTCGATATTGTGGACGGCCAGATGGCGAAAGAATTCGGCGGGAAAACACCATTCGGCGGCATCCTTGATTCATCCATCGACCGGTATATCGACTTTTTCTTTTATGCCGGGCTGAGTATGCGCTACTACTTCCTTGACCGGCCGCTGTGGATACTTGTATGCGCATCCGCTTTTCTCGGCACGGTCATGATCAGCTATGTGAAAGCCCGTGCCGAGAGCGATGGCTTCGACTGCAGGGTCGGACGGCTCCAGCGCCCGGAACGTCTCGCTCTTCTCGGTGTCGGCACACTGGTAAGCTGTTTCGGTTATACCATTGCCCTTGACAGCGTCATCCTGTTTCTGGCGGTCGGGACACATGCAACCGCGTTCACCCGTCTCCGCCATGTATACCGTCAGACGCTGGTCAATCCTGACCGGCCTCGGACATGACCGTTCGGTCCGGCGAAAATCCGTGTTCTATAAACGTTTGTGAATAGCTCGATTTCAATGGGTTGAGGGATGGCTAAAATAATCATCGGCATTCATGGGCTCGGTAACAAACCACCATGTGATATTCTGAAAAAGTGGTGGAAACAGTCGATCCGCGAGGGCCTGAACGCAATCGGCAAGCCCCGCCTGTTCATCCCCTTCGAGCTCGTGTACTGGGCGGATGTTCTTTACGAAAAACCGCTCGATCCCCGTGAGAAAGACCCGGAACACCCGCTCTATATGGAGGAGCCGTATGTTCCCGCGTCATCCTCCGGGAGAAAGGTTCCGAGCGAACTCCGCAAAAAGATACTCCACTACATCGAGATACAGCTCGATAAAATCCTCCTCAACGACGACATGACCGTCAACTATTCATCGGTCACCGATATGATCATCCACCATTATTTCCGCGAGCTCGAAATTTATTATTCTTCACCCGGCCAGAACGGAATCAGTCAGGATCGCCCGGCAAAGGAAATCATCCGCGAGCGCTTGGCCGCAATCCTCGAAAAGCACAGGGGGAAAGACATTCTGCTGATATCCCATTCCATGGGAACGATTATCGCCTATGATGTGATGACCCGCACAGAGCCGGATATCGAGGTCGATACCTTCGTAACCATGGGCTCTCCTCTCGGAATACCGGTCGTTGTAAGCAGGATTGCGCTCGAACGGCACGGGGATATCGTACAGGACAGGCAGGTGCGGACGCCGGAGAATGTCACGCGGTGCTGGTACAATTTTTCCGACCTCGAAGACAAGGTGGCGTTCAATTACGATCTTGGCGATGATTACGGCGAAAACTCCCGTCATGTCCGCCCGGTCGATACGGCTGTCTCAAACGACTATGAGCGCAACGGGAAAAAGAACCCGCACAAGATTTACGGGTATCTCAGAACACCCGAGCTGGCGGATGTCGTTTCCGGATTTATCGACCGCGGCCGCAGCAGGCTGCTGATTCGCGCGAACGAGTATATTGGCAGGCTTCTGTCGAAACTGGGCCGGATGATTCACATAATTCAATAGAACGCGGATTTTCGCGGATCGGGCGGATAAACGCGGATTTGTGTTTCGTACCTGTCCGGTGTAACATGGTAGGGGTAATTTATGAATTACCCCTTCTCCGATTCTTTATGGTGAAATATTCTCGCGAATAATCCGGGTTAATTGAATAACCGGATAAAGTATTTCTGGCTATATCTTTTGATAAGCATTGAAGTAAAAAAAAATGTATTTAACCACGGCGAACACGGCGAACACAGAGAAAAGAGATCGATTATTTACTTCATTTTCATGGTGTGTCTTTGATTGTAAGAAATTCATCCTGTCCTTACACGGTGACACAGCGCGGCGAATCGGACATCCCCCCTTCTTTTACAGGGGGGACACGGCGCAGCCGAGGGGGGTCAATGATGTCGGCTGATTTAAAGCAGCTCCCCACAAAAAAAATATTTTTTCGCTTTCTACCCCCAAAATCCACGATGAATTGTATTGTAATACATTGATTATAAATAGAATATCGACTATTAAATCGCGCGAATTTACAAACCCGTTGAAAAGCCCCGCGGTCACAACCGGTTTTCGGGAAAAGACAGGCACAAGGCAGAAGGCACAAGGCAGAAGAGAAAAAGTCACAAAAAAATTTCCGTTATTGACTCCCGAAAAAAAATTTTGTATAATTGATAAGTTTAAGCTCATTGAATCCGCAGCTGGAGAAACAAATCACAGAGTATCATGCAGAATACCGTGTATAGTATGACATTTACTGAATTTTCCGGCCGGGAACGGTTGTTTCCCGTACAGGGCTATGGATTGTAAAATCTCACCTTTGCAGGTGAGGTTTTTTTTGTCCGGAACGGAGGTGCAAGGGTGACCATCAAAAACGAGCTGAAGGTAATGGATGCCGCCGACATCAAACGCGCCCTGCAGCGCATAGCCTACGAGATTCTCGACAGCAACAGCGGCCCGGACAATCTGGTGTTAGTCGGCCTTCAGACACGGGGTGTTCACATAGCCAGACGAATCGCCGCCATGATCGAAGAGGTTGAGAACACGCCGATCCCCGTGGGCATTCTCGATGTGACAATGTACCGGGATGATTTCAGGGTCGCCCTCAAACAGCCGAATGTGCAGATCACCTCGATACAGTTCGAGGTCGAGGGCATCACCGTCGTGCTGGTCGACGATGTGTTTTACACGGGGAGGACTGTGCGGAGCGCGCTCGATGCGATCATGGATTTCGGGAGGCCGGGACGGGTGGAGCTGGCGGTTCTGGTCGATCGCGGACACCGTGAGCTTCCCCTCAGGGCGGACTATATAGGGAAAAAAATCCCGACCGATACGGACGAGGAAATCAGAGTCCGCATGCTCGAAGAGGACGGCGTCGATGAAGTGACACTCGTCACCCTTGACCGTGGAGGTGAGAGCTGATGGCGTTCGGACTGGATCATCTCTTCGGCCTCAAGGGAGTGTCGAAGGAGGACATTACAACCATTCTCGATACCGCGGTCTCGTTCCGCGAGGTGCTCGACAGGCCTATCCGTATCGTTCCGACATTGAAAGGGGTTGCGGTTCTCAATCTCTTTTTCGAGGATTCGACACGGACACGGATTTCCTTCGAGCTTGCAGAGCGCCGTCTCAGCGCGGAAGTGGTTTCGTTCGCAAAAAGCTCGTCGAGCGTCTCGAAGGGTGAATCGCTCCGCGACACCGTGCGGAATATCGAAGCCATGAAGATCGACATCATCGTCACCCGTCACTCGTCGCCCGGAACGCCCCAGTTTCTGGCAAATCACACGAAGTGCCGCATCATCAACGCCGGGGATGGTCCGCACGAGCACCCGACACAGGCGCTCCTCGATATGCTGACCATGCGCGAGCGGTTCGGCTCTCTCGACGGGCTCAGGGTTCTCATTGTCGGCGACATCACGCATTCACGGGTGGCGCGCTCCGATATCTGGGGGCTGAAAACCATGGGCGCCCAGGTTGATCTCTGTGGGCCGTCAACCCTCATTCCCATCCATATGGATGCCTTCGGAGTCGATGTCCACTATGATTTCGACGGAATTCTGCCGGAGTATGATGTGCTCTATATGCTCCGTATCCAGAAAGAGCGCCAGACCGGCGGGCTCATACCCTCGTCACGGGAATACACCGCCATGTTCGGCCTGACCAGGGAGCGGGTCAAACGTATGAAGCCCGATGCGGTCGTCATGCATCCCGGCCCCATCAATCGCGGGATCGAGCTCGATTACGAGGTTGCGGATTCCCCGAAAAGTCTCATTCTCGACCAGGTTACCAACGGCGAGGCGGTCAGAATGGCGGTACTGTACCTTCTGAGCGGGAGGAAGGAAGAATGAACAGAAAAGACCTTGTCATCAAAGGCGGTTATGTAATCGATCCCGCGCAGGAAATAGATGGCATCCTCGACATCCGGATAAGGAACGGCCGTATCGAGTCGCTTCAATCCGGTCTCGGTACGGGCGGAGCGGAGGTTATCGATGCATCGGGAATGCTCGTCATGCCGGGACTCATCGATATGCATGCTCATCTCAGAGAACCCGGAGGCGAGGAATCCGAAACCATCATGAGCGGTTGCGAAGCGGCGGCGGCCGGCGGTTTCACCGCGGTATGCGCCATGCCGAACACCAGGCCTCCCGCCGATGACGCTGGCCGTATACGGTATATCCTCGAACAGGCGCATGGAGCGAAAGCCCGTGTGTATCCTGTCGGGGCGATAACAAGAGGCCGTGAGGGCAAGGAGCTTGTCGAGATGCACGATATGGCGCACGCCGGCGCGGTCGGATTCTCGGATGATGGCTCCGGGGTGGCAAATGCCCGTATCATGCTCAATGCGCTCCGGTATGCGGCCATGGTCGGGAAACCGGTCATCGCCCACGAGGAGAACGCCGATCTTTCTAAGGACGGGCATATGAATGAAAGCGCCCTGTCAGCCGAGCTCGGTCTCAGGGGAATACCCCGTCTTGCCGAGGATGCGCCGATCATGCGCGATGTCGCCATCGCGGAGTATACCGGGACAAGACTCCATGTGACCCATCTGTCGACCCGCGGCGCGGTCGAGATCATCAGAGCCGCAAAAGCCCGTGGCGTGAATGTAACCTGTGATGTGACGCCGCACCATCTCACCCTGACCGAGAAGCTCGTCGCCACCTACGACACGCGGTACAAGATGAAACCGCCTCTCCGCGGGGATGATGATATCGAGGCTCTCCGCGAAGGGTTGCGGGATGGCACTATCGACGCCATTGCAACCGATCATGCTCCCCACGCGCTCGAAATAAAGGAGTGCGAGTTCATCGATGCCGCGTTCGGGGTAACCGGGCTTGAGACCGCGCTTGCTGTCATCCACCGTGAGCTTATTATTCCCGGCATTCTTTCCTGGCGCGATGCGGTGCGTAAGCTGACCCTCGAACCCTCGATAATTCTGGGAATCGAGGGCGGCGCCCTCGTCGTCGGCGGTATCGGCGATGTGGCCATGTACAATCCTGAGTCGCCGTGGACTGTCGAGCCGGACATGATGAAATCGAAATCGAAGAATACGCCGTTCTCCGGCTGGGAGCTGCCCGGGAAGGTCGCAGCAACCGTGGTCGGAGGGGTTGTCCATACCTGCGCAGACAGATGATCGATGTGAATTACTCGGAATAAAACGGATTCAACGCTTTGACGAAACCTTTACGTCTCTGAGCAGTTTAATGGAAACATAAGGTTTTTTACAGGATAAATTCATGAAAAAAGACAGAAAAAAAGCCGCACTTGCCCTTGAAAACGGCAAGGTGTTTTTTGGATACAACTTCGGCGCGGAAGGCGAAAATACCGGCGAGGTGGTTTTCAATACCGGGATGACCGGATACCAGGAAGTCCTCACCGACCCCTCCTATCACCGTCAGATAGTGACCATGACCTATCCGCTCATCGGGAATTACGGGGTGAATCCGGAGGATTTCGAGTCGGACAGGCCCTATGTCGCGGGTTTCGTGGTCAAGGAGTACTGCCCCTATCCGGCGAATTTCCGCATGAGCGGGACGCTCGGCGAATTTCTTGCGCGGTACGGTATCATCGGCATCGAGGGCATCGACACCCGGGAGCTCGTCAGAATCATCCGCGAGAAGGGAGCGCTCCGCGGCGTTATCGGCACCATCGACCGGGACCCGGATTCGCTCGTGGCAAAGGCACAGGCTTCTCCGCTCATGGTCGGGGCAGACCTGGCGAGCGAGGTTACCTGCGCCGAACCGTACTATGTGCTCGAAACCCCGGAAAGCCTGAAAAGACGTCTCACTGTCCGTCACATGAAGGAATACCATGCCGGATTTGAGCGGGTATCGAAAGATGAATTCGACCGTTCGCCTCTCCCCATGGTTGTCGCGTTCGATTACGGTATCAAGTACAACATACTCAGGAAACTGCTGGCCCGTAACTTCAAGGTCATGGTGGTTCCGGCGAAAACGACCGCGGAAGAGGTGCTTGCGCTCGATCCCGATGGAGTTTTCCTGTCGAACGGGCCCGGCGACCCGGATGCGGTCAAGTATGCCATCGAAACCATACGGAAGCTTCTGGGTAAAAAGCCCATGTTCGGAATCTGCCTCGGCCACCAGCTTCTGGGCCTTGCGCTCGGCGGCACGACGTTCAAGCTCAAGTTCGGCCACCGTGGGGAAAACCAACCGGTTATGGACACGACGACGGCGAAGGTGGAGATATCGAGCCAGAACCACGGCTTTGCGGTGAAACCCGGCTCGATTCCCGATGGCTCCGTTGTCACCCATATCAACCTGAACGATAATACGATCGAGGGCATTGTTTCGGAAAAACTGAAGGCGTTCAGCATCCAGTATCATCCCGAGTCTTCGCCCGGCCCGCACGATGCTGATTATCTGTTCGATCGTTTCGCCGGGCTTATCAGCGGTTAGGTTTCATAAAATGCATTTCCCCTGGCGGCCTTCCGGAATCAATACTGAGTTGTATTACATTGATTATAAATAGAATATATATGATTCTTGTTGGTGTTTTTCAACCCCATTGAAAAGCCCCGCGGTCACAACCGGTTTTCGGAAAAAGAATGGGTGCTGTCCGAACGAGCCGAAGGCTCGTGAGTTCACACATTCCCGAAAAAC
>JAJFUH010000018.1 GCA_021372535.1 bacterium | reverse complement strand
GGGGTAATTCATGAATTATCCCTACAATGTTACATCGGTCAGGTACTAAAACCAAATCCGCCCAATCCGCGTTCCATTATATTTCTTGAGCAGGTCTGGTACAAACCTTTCACCAGCCGAGATTGATACTCACAAACAGTACTGAGGACTTGTACGATTCGAATTCCCGGAGCCCCTTAAAAACGAGCTCGTTGTACTTCACCCCCGTGGAAGCCCAGATTTTGTATCCGAAATAGGTGGTCTGATTTTCGAAAACCCACATGTAGGTTTTCAGGTGGTAACTGTTCTCTTCCTGAACATAATCCCGGTGATGAAACTCGAAACCGGGGATACCCTCGAAACCGAAGGTTATCCTCGTTCTCGGTGAAACAACGTATTTGAGCATGACGAGCGGAATTCGGGTCGTATAATAATCTCCGGGACGGGCGGTTCCGGAATGATCTTTTTTGTAGAAACGCATTTTGATTCCCGGCGAAAATACCCAGTTTCCGAGCTGTTTCGTGTAAACAAGCTTGTTTACAATCGCCAATGTAGAAATCGTTTCGCCCGGCTGGTAGGTTGAATCGTACATCGTACCCTCGATCCGATGGTTATGTTCGAATTTCACATGATTCTCCATCGTTATCGACGGGAGCGCCCTGATCATGGAACTCATGAAAAACCGGCTTACAACAGAGTCCTTATACTCGAGCTCGTCGTAATACACATCACGGTCAAACCGGCCGATTGTGGTCGAGATACCCGGAAGCAGGTAATTCTGCCTGAACTTATTCCCCACCTGGACATAGATATCCCGGATATTGTCCTGAATTATTTCATACCGGTATTCGGCATAAAGAGTACCGATACTGAAAACGTCGTAATTCACATTGATTTTCATATAATCGTCATCGGTTCGGGTGCTCAGCCCCACGCTTCCTGTCCGAAACGATCCTCCGGTCAGATTGACACTTGTCACCGGAGAATACCTGAGTGAGAAATGATATCCCTTACGGTCGAGGTCGTACGGCGTATCGTACTTCATGTCATCTTCGCGGAAATCGGGGATGGTGTTGTTGTTATAGTCGTTTCCGAACACGAATTCATCGGGATCGGAATCGAACATCAGAAACGGCTCGTTATAATCGGCGATATCGTTGTTATTCTTGTTGTTGTCCGCAATACCGTCATGATCCTCGTCGTTTCCGGGAAACACTCCGTCCGGATCCTCGTAAGAAGAGATATGGGAGCCCATGCTGCGGTTGACATACATGGTATCGGGATACATATCCCCATCGTCATTATCCTCGATGAGCGGCATTCTTACCAGACTGTTCCGGGAGTCATACCCTCCCTTCTGATTTCTGGATATGTAATGATCGAGCCACGGCTTATAGAATTTACCCATTTTGAAGATTTCGCCGGTAAATCCGATTCTGGTCCAGTCCTTCTGCGCGGTAATATAGTATGCATGATCGAGCACCGCCCATTTGTGACCTGTCCTCGGAGCCTGCCCGACAGCCCCGTACTCCGGTTCGCCGCTTCCCGCGATACCGTCCGGAAACATGAAATGATTCGAGTTTGTCACGAATTCACCGTTCACTTTGAATCCGCGCAGATTGAAACCGGCGTCGAATCCGTATATGAGCGAGGCTACCTGAAACCCAAAATCCACATCGATCGTTTTCAGGTTCGAGCGGTCCTTGATATTCCCTTCGGCCTGCGCGACGGTGTTCCAGTATGTGCTGTTATAAAACGTGACGATCTTGCCGGTGGTATCGTGTCCCCCCGAAATTTCCCTGGTATATACCATGGCTGTCTGAATCCGGTAATCGTTTGCCACGGTGACTTCCGCTTCCACACGATTCACATATTCCTTGATGGCGGAAATATCGAACCAGTACACCACAGCTTCCGTGCCGTTGACCTGAATCGAGGAAGACCCCGGATCGAGAAACTGGAAATAATCCTGTGCCAGGGTGGTATTGTAGTTTTTGCTCACATTGCTGATATTACTGCCTTTCTGGTAATCGAAAAAATAGAAATAATCTGCATATTTCGGCAGGGTTTCGTTCAGGCTGACATTGTCCTGGTTCGGTTTCCCGCTGCCAGCCTCGGAGGTCGACCTCAGGTATCCGAGCTCGTTGTTTTTTATATTTGCCGTTGTTTTGTCACGGATGATATCGTCATGAATAATCCTCGGAATAATATCGTCGCGATATTTACCGTTCACCTTGAGCCGTATGCCGTAAACAATCGGCCCGGCAGTTGCGTCATCCGGGGAATCGTCGAGGATACGGATGGTTACCACGAGCGGGACCGGAGTATAATTGGTGATTGTTCCGGACCAGCTGTCGCCTTTTTCCCTGCTTCCCTGTACCACATACTCATTGACATAGGTAGCGCCGAGGGTAAGAACACCGAAATTACGGCGTATGGTTCCCCCGCGAAGAAGAACTCCGCCATACTCATACGAATTTATGAGGGCGCTCGAAACCAAGCTGACCGTATTATTGGCCGATTGAAAATCTACCCGTGTTCCGTTTATATTCGGAATATTCAGCGTCAGGGGCGTATACTTTGTCCTCAGTGCGCCCGCGCCGACCACCGATACCGCCCAGTCATCGGTAGCCTCGCGGGCAACCCAGACACCGTCCACACTGCCCCGTGAAACGGAATTGATATAATCTCCGGGCATCGTTACATGAAATGTTCCGTCACCGATATATGTTTCTTTCCAGACTGTGGCGGATGTAGGTCTCATCTTGGAAATTCTGTCACCGAATTCATTGTACGACCATTTCATGCGGCGTTCCTCCAGAACATTGTAGTTCTCGAATCCCCTGAAGGAGTAATTTTGATAGGAGTCATTCATTTCATAAAAGTTATAGCCCCATTTCCTGGACATGGAATTAAATTGACCGAAATTCCCGAGGAAGGTTTGATTCCCGGCCTGTGAATTGGCTGTCCCGATAGCCCGCAGCCGTTCCTCGGTCGACATGGCGAGCCAGTCTTTTTCAGACAGTTTCCTCAATTCATAGATGTTTTGGGCACAGGCATCATGCGATACAACAAATCCGAGAAAAACATATATTCCGATGATATATACCTGCATTCCTACAAATTTTCTGATACTGAACTGATAAAAAAACAATATGCAGCGCTCCTTCAGGGATTACATGACACGGGGTATTAATAAAAAGAACGATAGTGTCCGGTTAAATTTCATTTCAATTTGCATAATGTATTGAAAACGCTATGGTTTTCAATGAATCAACACAATCCCCGATGTACTATCTCTTATTACTTACAACAGCCCCCTTCGGCGCTTACGCGCCTGTTTCCCCCGGAGGGGGCAACATATTGCGGCGCTTGCAGTTATATCCTGCCCCCTTGTGGGGGGAAGGATGTCACGAAGTGACAGAAAGGGGGCTTTTTTAAATTTAACTGGACAGTTCTGTAAAAAAAGACAATGAAAATACATATATCCTGCATTGAATCCCCGGCTTGATCGGGGAACGGGCTGTTACCGAAAAGTCCTGTTGGGGATTCTGCTTAACAGAAGTTCCGCGGGAACTTGCCGATACGAACAAGGGTATTCATCCCCTTGCATATGGATCTATGATTTAAAATTAATCAGGGTTAACTGAATATTTATAAAAATTTTAGATTATCCAAGTATTTTTTGCTTTATTCTGAAAATGAATCATCTCAAATACACTGTTGTTTATTATTTTTATTTTACTCTCCCGTAAGATTATGTTGATTAAACGGCTCCTGAAATATTATAATCAGGAACAGGCGATAAAAAATTTCACGCTCCTGATAAGGAATCGTAGCCATGAAAAAAAATCTGTCCTTCTGCGCTTTATTCATCGTAATATGGGTTCTGTCATATGCCGGACATGGTTTCACCGCCGCCCGGTCGAACACCGTGACTCTCGATGCCGCCGGAATCGAGCGTGACGCCCGTCTGATCAACCTTATATTCGACCGCCCGGGAAATGCCATCATGCTCGATGACACCGAGCTGATCGAGGATGACGGCCCGGCGACCGGAATGCCCGAGGGGTTCGTGCACCGTGACATCGAATGGCAGGAAAGCCTTAAAAAGGGAATCGTGATAAAGAAACTCCTTGTCCTTGATAACCCGAAGGCATATTCGGGCCGTCTCCTGTTCAAGGGTATCGAAACGAAGGGTAACTCCGAGCCGCTCCACATTTCGCTGAATGGCGTGGAGTTTGTCCGTCCCGCAACACGGTTTGCATATCCGTTTGCCCGGGAATATATCGACCTGGGATGGGATCGCTGGTTCTACATCGACCTGCCGGTCGGAGCGCTCAAAAGCGGCACCAACGAGGTGCTCATGTGGGCTGACAGCGATTCGACATCGTGGATCGTGTTCATCGCCATCGAACAGGAATTCGCCCGTGGGTCGCTCGTCCGTACTCATCACCCGAACCGTTCCATGAAGAGCTCCGATGGCGGCCGTACCTGGAGCGACTCGAAACTCGGCACGAAAGATACCGTCGATGGGGAATACTCAGTCCGCATCAGCCTCGACCGTCATGTCAGGGCTGGAGAGTACATCTCGCCCGTATACGACCTTATCGAGAACGAGTCGGTGCTGAAACATAAAGGGGATATCAAAAATATCAGGATAACCGTTGACACGGAAGTACCCGACAGTACATCGGCTGCGGTACTGACCCGTTTCGGCGGGAGTCCCCTCACGGGGGACCCGTCATGGTCGGAGTGGCGCCGCACAGATCCCGGACAGGACATTACCGCTTCGGGGAACAGACGGTATTTCCAGTGGAAAGCCGAGCTGGCCACGCTCGATCCGCTCAAAAGCCCGAGTATCAGAAGCGTCGCCATCAATACGGAATGGGAAGACCGGTCTCCCAACAGTTCAGTCGGCGTCGATGCACGGGTTGTCCATAACGGTCATGTAGTGAGGTCGTCATACCCGTTCACGTATGAGAATCTTCTCCATCCGGGGCTGAAGGAATATTACAAAAACCATAAACTCGACCGCATTGTCGAGGGCGCGACCTCGGAGTTCGAGGTCATGATGCGTCTCCTCAACTGGGCGTACCGTATCCCGCTGACAAGCGAACCGTACTCCTGGGACTGGAACAAGGTCACCATCATCGAAAAGGGCGAAAAAGGCATGCCCCGTCTCCAGGGACAGTACGACGGGAGACGCCGCGACGCCATGTGCCTCTATTCCAATCAGGCGCTCATAGGCGCTCTGCTCTCCCTCGGATACGAAGCCCGTCACATCAACATTCACAGCGAGGGTGTGAGCGGTCACGAGGTTACCGAGGTATGGTCGAACGAGTTCAACAAGTGGGTATACATGGACGCCACCCGCGATTACTATTATTATGATTCCAAAACCGGGGTGCCGTACAACCTGCTCGAAATCCACAATCTCCTCGCCGCGGAGCTTCCACGTGTTGAAACGTGGCAGCGTCCGTTCGTTTTTGATATGGGCACCGAAGTCGTGGACCGGATCGACATCGGAATGCGCGAGGGCAACAACCCGGTGTCCATTGTCGAGCACGGCCGTCATATCATGGAAATCATGGGGCATTTCCGTATCATACCGCGGAACGATTTTCTCTCCAATCCGCTCCCGGTGCCTGTTCATACCGGCGACACCATGTGGGGGTGGTCCGGGTTCCTGAACTGGTACGACGATATGTTTCCCAAACGTACCGAATACCAGATGTATACAAACCGCGCCATCGATTTTTACGAGCCCCTCAACCAGGCGGAGATTTTCCTTTCGGAGACCGACGATCGCGGACTCCTCAAGGTGGAAGTCGAAACCTTCACTCCCGGGGGGTTCGATACGTTTCTGGTGAGGACAAACGACGGCCAGTGGGTCGGGCAGAAAGAACCGTCATGGCTCTGGAACCTCAGAAGCGGCCTGAACCGTATCGATGTCCGGACCCGTAATGTCCGCGAGGTGCTGGGGCCGGTCAGCACGATTCTGGTGACCTATAACCCTTAAACAGTCCATTTTTCACGCACCGGGGCAGCGGTGAGGTGAAAACGAAGAAGATATCAGGCGTCGGGCATTCTCTTCCCTGACCATGATAAACGAAACCGGAACTATTGTTTTTTCCATAGCCGTTATTCCCCTGATGCATATGCTTCGGGGGATTTCTCAACAATTACCATTACCGAATACATGAGGAACACCGTGAATATTCTCAAAGAAGTTCTGAAACACGAGGTTTTTCCTGCGCTGGGCTGTACCGAACCCATCGCTGTGGCCTATGCCGCCAGTATTGCAGCCGGGGAAACGGAAGGCGAGATCGAAGAGATACGCATTACGGTCGATCCCGGGGTTTATAAAAACGGATTGGCGGTAACGATCCCGAACACCGGGGGAGAAACGGGTAATCTCATCGCAGGGGTTCTCGGCGCGCTCGTCCGGAAGCCGGAATTAAAAATGGAAGTGCTGACCGGCGCCACCGATGACATGAAAATCCGTGCTCAGGCATTGATCCGGGAACAGAAGGCGACAATCACGTACGACAAATCGAAAAAAACCCTGTATATCGATGTGACGGTAATAACCGGCAATGGTCATGCGCGTGCGGTGATTACCGACAGCCATACCAATCTGGTCCTTCTGGAAAAAAATGACCGGATAATCCTCGAGAAAAATGAAAAAGCTGACAAGGCCGGGAATCTGCACTACAGAACGGTTTTGAGGAACATGAAAATATCGGAATTGATTGATCTTGCCGATAATATGGATGATGCGGATTATGCCTATATAAAACAGGGTGTTGAGATGAATATCCGGGCTTCCGGAGCGGGAAAGGAATTGAAAAAGGTCGGGTATTATCTCGATGATCTTGTGAAAAAAGGGTATCTCCTCGACGATGTTTTTTCATCGAGCAAAATTCTGACAGCTTCCGCTTCGGATGCGCGAATGGCAGGCATGAACTTCCCGGTTATGTCGAGCGGCGGAAGCGGCAACCAGGGAATTGTAGCCATACTGGTGCCGTATAATGTGGGGACCTGCTTTAAAGTCGAGGAAAAAAGGATTCTCCGGAGCATTGCCCTGTCCCACCTCATAAACAGTTACATAAAGTGCTTCACCGGCGATCTGTGCCCCCTGTGCGGGTGTTCCATTGCGGCGGGAGCCGGCGCGGCAGTGGCAATCGTGTACCAGCTGAGCGGAAAAGACCTTCACAAAATCGCCCTGTCCGTGAACAACCTCATCAGCGATCTCGGCGGAATGCTGTGTGACGGTGCCAAGCCGGGATGCGCCCTGAAAGTGGTCAGCTCGACAGATTCCGCAATCCGCTCGGCATACATGGCTCTGAACAATCACGGTATTACCGAGCTCGAAGGTTTCATCGGAAAAACGGCTGAAGAAACGATATTCCACCTGAGCAGGATCAGCGAAATTGGTATGGCGCTGGTCGATGATACGATTCTGGGGATTATGAAGGAGAAAATGAGCGGCAATTCTTCATATCGTTAAAATATAATTTCATACATGATATAATCGGATATATAGCCGTCGTGCCTCAATTCTTTCCGTGATCATGGTGTCGGGAAGTACAGAGAGAACTGCATTTTTCAGGAACTGCTTCGGTAATTGCCTCCGGGAAAGCCCATCGCTCACAGACCCTCAGGGAAACGGGTTTTCAGCCGATTGCCGGCAGCATTCCTTCCTGATCGAACCTGTTGACGAAGTTTTCGCGACGGAGAAAATGATAGAACTTCTTTTCTCCCTGTTCGAGGATAAATTTCAGGTAATGATTATTGTTTCTGAATGTCTGGCTGTACAGGTCCGAATCGATATTCCACCGGGCTTTGAAGTGGTATACCAGATATTTGTCCAGATTCCCCAGGTCTTCGGTAAACCGTTTCTGCGTCAGCTCGAAAAATCCGATGGTTTTCTGCAGGAGGTCCAGCTCGCTTTCGAAACCGTTGACATTCCCTTCCTGAAATTCGGCATAGAGGTAGATGAGTTTTTCGAGGTAGATACGGCCGCTCATCTGGCCCAGGAGGTCAGCCATCCCAAGCATTTTGCCGATTACTTCCTCTTCGTGGTTTGAAAAAACCATATCACGCGGCTTTGTATTGATATTGGTGCAGAGAATGCAGTTGCTGCAGAAATCGAAGTCTTCCCGTGAAAAATCATGCTCGGCGAAATACTGCTCCATGAAATCGATGCTGCGGGAAATATGCTTCAGCGTGTATTTCGCTCCCGTACCGGAGGTATCGTCCACAGTCTGAATGTAACCGGTGTCGTGCATGAGTGCGCTTATCAGCCCGAGCTGTATGCTTCTTTCCGATATGGATTCCTTGCCGAGAGAATACCCGTGAATGAGCCGCGCCAGCGCAATGAGGGTATCGAGGGTATGAGTCAGATCGTGATATTCGGTATTGGATTCCTTGTATCCCGGATAAGCTCCGTGATAAAGCCTTATTACATCAGTATAAACGATCTCGAAAAGCCGGTAATCGAAAACGGGGTACACCAGGGAAATGATAAATTCAACCTCTTCCAGTACACGGGCAATTTCTCTCGTATCCAGAAGGTCGAACAGCTTGACTTCATCACTGCCGTTATTATTCATTATTTCGTTTTATCCTCGCCGATACGTGATATGAAAAAACACACACTCCATGCAATAAATCAGTGCAACTGTATTGACTGTATTTTTGAAAATACCCGCGTATGTTATTATTATTACACAATATATATATTTAAATCATGATAAATTATCATTCATTTATTCTAAGATTGCTTCAATATAGTAAATTGCCTTTCCCGTGTCAATTTTATTTCCACAATCAGGGCATTTTTTCTGATTATTCGGTACATTATTTTTTCAACGTTCACCTTCATGCCCCGGGTCAGAGCGTGAAAATGCCAATATGTTCTGAAATAAACATATGTTTGTAATTTCATTCCGTATCCGCCATTCGTTTGTTCTCCGCCGACTCCTTCGGGGTAGTCAGTTTGAACAGCACACGTTCTTTTTCGGAACCCGTAAGAACCACAGGTGCGCAGGTACTGTCATCGGTTCGTACCGGGATGAGAACCGCCTTCGGAACCGCTCCCGGTGAATCGAACGATACCCGGAGAATAAGGCCTGTCCTGGTTTCATCGTATTTCTGGTCAAAGACACAATTGCCGAGGCTGTATGCGATGAGGCTTTTCCCCCGGTATTCTATCTCCTGAATCTGATGGGGCCCGTGACCGACAATGAGATCGGCGCCTGCCTGCGATGCCCGGCGGGCGAGGTTTTTCTGTTCGTCCGTGGGACTGCCGGTGTATTCTTTCCCCCAGTGCAGAAACAGAATCACGATATCACATGTTTTCTTTGCCTGTCCGATTGCATCGAGCACTGTTTCGTCCTCCACTCCAGCATAACCGCCGGACGGGTCGACAGCCCATAGGGTGTCACCCTTCGCCCAGAAGCCGAACAACGCCACGGTATACCCCTTTTTTGCGATAACGACAGGGTTTGCGGATGCAGTCCCCATTGGCACGATACCGTTCCGGTCGAGTATTTGTATGGTTTTCCGAACGCCCGGGGTTCCGAAATCGAGCGCGTGGTTGTTGGCGACGGAACAGCAGTCGAATCCGGCGAGTTTCAATCCCGCGACAGTTTCTGAGTAAGCGGGAAAACGGATTACCGGGTGATTGAAGGTTCCCGTAAAAAGCGTGTCCGCAAAAACACACTCAAGGTTTCCGATGGCGATGTCTGCCGGCCTGATTTCGGAATATATGTGCCTGAAAGGGAGGGACGGGTCATTTGCTCTGAAAATCGCCCTGCCGACCTGCCTTCCGAGCATGATGTCGCCGGTAAAAGCGATCGTAAGCGTCTGCCTGTCCGGTGTGCGGGTATATGAACGGTGCAGCCCGGCACCAAAGAGAAGAGCGGCCAGACAGCCCGCTGTAAAAAGCGCTCTTTTCCCCCTTGCAGTCATGTTAAAAGCCTGGTTAAAAACACCGTACGTGAGGATATAAGATGTCAAGGGTCAGCACAAAGTGCCGATTTACATGCCCTTGACAACAACTAAAACTATATATTTCAGGCTCATCCGAAAAATGAGTACCTTAAAGTAAAAATATAAATAACAAATAATTACCCTAACAATGCCAGCAATGACCCCAAAAGTGGATACCCGAAGAAATTACATGAAAACGCCTGTCTGTCAAGGCTTCGCCGTAGGCGAACTTGCCTTGGCCTTGACAGCCACAGAGCAACAAATTTCTTAAATGGGGGCTTGAG
Organism: bacterium; assembly: GCA_021372535.1. NCBI lineage: Bacteria > bacterium. Next base: position 65,378 of record JAJFUH010000018.1, on the reverse strand, counting down.
ATTCTTTTCCTCTCAAGCCCCATTATCAGGACATTTCAAGCATTTCATTATTCTCCAGGTACGCATTAATCGGAAGAACCATATTTCATAATCGGGCGCGTGAAAAAAACTTTTTCACCGCCCTCTCATTCGTTCGCCCGGAAAGTGTTTGTCCAGACCGGCGGCGCGGGAGCCTTTCCCGTTTTGAGCATGTCACGCCACTCGTCGTCATTGAGCCGTTTCCCGTCCACCGGAAACTCGTAGTAGGTGAATATGCCGCCCCTGTTGATCTGTTTTCTGTTTCCGATATCGACAATGACATCCATCTCGCGAACCTTCCCGACAGCCTCGTGGAGAATCCTGTTGTTGAGACGGTCGGTGGCGACATCGGCTATGAGCGAAACATCGCTCCCCGTAATCGAATAAAGCGATTCGCCCTCGTTGAAGAAAATGGTCAGGTATTCCAGCCTGGAACCGTAATCCATGATAAATTTTTCATCCTCTTCACCGAGAGATTCTTTTTTTAACTCACGTTCGGCGATACTCTCGAGCCGGGTGACGATGGCGAGAAAATTATCAGTCTTCTCTGCAAGCGCGCCGGACAGCATGTTTTTTTCTTTCAAGCCGTCAAAGCTCATTATGATCAGGTGTTTAAGACGGCGGTAAAACTCCGGATTCGGCTCCACATACCCGTTCGGTTTCGGTATGATCGGCTGCCAGCCCTCGCCTCCTTCGCCCGCTTCGGCGGCCGTCTGTTTCACATACAGGATGGTGTCGTGACGGAGCTCTGTCCAGCTTGCAAGTGCAGTGGAGAGGCTTTTATCCCGCCAGGCGTCGTTTTGCATGAACTGCGGATACTCCGCGCCGAATTCCGGCAAAAGTCCCGTGAGTGTATAGAGCCAGCCGCTGTAGATGGTACGCTGCCATTCATCCGGGCTCATCCCCCTGAATTCATTACGCAGTTTCAGTACCTGTGTGCCGTAGTTGTCGTACCGCGTTTCCCCGAGGACACTGTCGAGGATTTCGTACGCCCGCTCGGAGCCGAGCACAGCCATAATATCGAGCCCCCGCGGCAGCAGGCGCGGATTGCCGGAAGTACCGACCCGGTCGAATACCAGGTTCTGATGAATGTAACTGTCGGGGGTGAACCGCTGCGGCATGAACCTGAATGTTCTCCCGTCCTGGGGAGCGATACGGGGCGGTTTTTCCTGCCCGACAAGCGTCAGAAACCGATCGAGCTTCCGTTCATCATAGAGCTCTTCAACGGTATTCTCAGTGTACACCCCGGCCATGAGCCGTTTGTAGTCCAGCACCTGGAAATCATCAGCGCCGCCCACAAACAGGAGAATCGGTGAATAGAGGTCGTTCCATGACGCGAGCAGCCCAGGATTGTCATGGAGTATGCGGGTCATGACAAGCGCCCGCCGTGTCTCGCGCCGGGCCTGCCGGGGATCGCCCGGCGTCTGTGTTCTGAACGGTGCGGTGCCGAGCCACATGAGCGCCCGGAAGTACCTTCCCAGGGATTCGTTTTTCGTGTAGTGCCCCCGTACGGTGAACTGGGTATAATCGATGGTACTGCCGAGCACGGGCGATGTGGCGGTTCCATCGCCGCGCTCTATGAGCGAAAGCTCTTCCGCAACGGCGCTGTTCGTATTCCCACGGGATTCCGAGAGGAGTTCCCGGGCCACCGAAAAATAGTTTTCGAGAAACGACAGGTCCTCTTTCATCTCAGGAGATGCGCTCTTCTTCAGCAGTTTCCCCGTTTCAATCCGGCATCCTTCGACCAGTCGGATAAGGAGAGGGGAGAATGTATCCTGTTCGAGCGTTCTGAGCGTATAATCGAAGAACAGATGAAAGAGTTCGAGCGTCGTATCCGTCGTTATAAATACGGGGAGTCCGTAGGTGAGGAGAAACGAGTAATAGCGGCTGTACATTTCATACATGTCGTGGAAAAACGCGTGCTCTTTTGCGGTGACGGCGAACCGGTTCTTTTCGAGGAGGTCTATCATCCGCGGCGAATAATCACTGTACTGCCACAGGTTGGTCACATCCTGGAGGGGATAGTACACCTGCTGAACGGCAAGACATTCCCTCCCGTTTACCGTGGTTACATGGACGAAACGGGTGCCGTCCGGAGACCATGCAATATTGCCTCTTACTGTATGTTTAAGGGTGATTATACCGGCATCGGAGCCGTCCACCGAACAGTAAAAAACCGATTGGCCATCTTTTTCCGGATTGAGAAAGGTCAGTTTTGTCCCGTTCGGGATAAACGCGGGGCAGCATGCACCGCTTTCAATATCCATCGCCTGAAAGCCGCTCCTTTTCCAGCCGTAATCTTCGCCCTTCCACCCCTGGCAGATTCTTGTTCTCCCGTTTTGCTCGCCGGTGTAGACGCAGGTGAGTCCATGAGGCGACCACTCGGCATATGCATAGTTTTCACCGTCCACCGTATCAGCCATTACAGGAGTGGGTAAGGCGCCGTCCTCGCCAACAATCCATATGCCGCTTGTTCCATCATTCTCTGCATTGTAAAGAATGGTGTTTTCCTTATACATTTTATGTGGGAGGTAATTCCCCCAGATGATCGGAGAGCAGCGCGGATGGGATTTCCTGTACGTTTCATCGGATGTGATCTGATGGCTGCCGGAACCGTCGGCGTTCATGATCCGGAGCTCATAAGTCCCCGTTTCGTTCGAGGAATAGACGATTCTTTTCCCGTCACTCATCCAGGAGGGATCGATCTCGTCCGCCGGGCTCCGGGTAATCTGCGTCAGGTTTTCACCCGATAGGTCGATGAGCCAGATATCGTGGCTTCCTTCACTGCCGGAGGCGAAAACGATCCGCTTCCCGTCCGGGGAAACCTGCGGCGAGGAAAGGCCGGACAGCCGTGCAGTGGCATCGAGGATTTTTTCCGATACAGGCTCGATGGAAAACCGGTGCCTGAACGGGCTGAGGGCTATCGATGCATACGCCATCCGTGATGTGAGTTCCGGCGATGCATTCCGGGCTTCCGTATCTCCGGCTTTCACTCCCTCGATCTCAGTATTCTGTTTTTCAGTTGGCAAAGACGTTTCCGGGGCAGACAGTGATTCGGGTTCCTTGACCTCGGCTCCGGATGTGACCGTCTCCGTTTCATGTGGCCCGGTTATATACGCATGAAGCCACCAGCCCAGCGCGGCGCAGGCGAAAAATACGGAGATCGTTATCAGCCATTTTTTCATGTTATCCCCTTTTTTTCAGGAATGTATCAATAAGATAATATCGTTCGGTCGATTTCTGTATGGTCAGCTCTATCTCGGGCCGACTGTCACCATTGCAGCGGAAAACCCGTACCGTATCCGGCATCCCCGGCAGCCCGGTATCCGAGATAAGGTCGAATCCGAAACCGTTCCAGCGATAGACGGACAGGAATAGTTTATCGGGGTGCTGACGGCCCCGTTCAACGGAGATCAGCTCCTGTGTATCGTCGCCGCTGACATCCCCGAATGTTACAAACACAAAGGGTTTGCTCAGGTATGTTCCCCGCCACAGTGCATGGACACCATCCTGTTCCCAGGAGTAAATCTGGAGACGGTTGTCCTTGTGCGGATCGTGCGGTTCCGATTTATAGAGGCACAGCGCCAGCTCATCACACCCGTCGCTGTCGATATCGCTGAGGAAGATATCCCATACCGGTGCGGGCGGGCTTTTCCAGAGAAGGGCACGGTTTCTGCCCTCACCGCGGAAGACGGCGATGTAGTTACTGTCGGTTGTTCCTTTGACAGGCGCAAAAAGGATGATGCTGTTATGGTCTCCCTGACCGGTAAAATGTCCGGTGCATGTCTTGATTATGTGATGTCCGTCGGATTCGCCGGTAAAATGGGAACGAAGCAGGAAACCGAAAAGAATGCCTGCCACGATAACGAGGCCTGTGGTTCTGAAAACAGAGGTCAGCATTCGAACATTCTGCCGGAAGGGGGCTTTAAGAAAAAAGTAACTTATTATATTGCTTCGGCGATTAAACAGTGATATCGGATGACGTCATGCCGAACTTGTTTCGGCATCTATTCCTGCTATTGGTATCATTATTTATCCGCCGGAGCAATAATACGCTCACCAATAATGAATTATTAGAGGAACCCGTTATTATGGTATCTGAAAATCATAGCATAATGTACAGTACTTTGAAATTATTGTTGTCCCGGGTAAATGTCAAGCTTTAAAAGAGTGGGATTTATTATTGCTTCGGCGGTTAAAGAGTGACATCGGATTGTGTCATGCCGAACTTGTTTCAGCATCTTTTCCAGATATTAATATCATTATTTATTCGCCGGAGCAATAACCCGGATTTATCTGAAAATACATCTACGGTTCCCGGTGCTGTTGCTCCGTCCTCGTGCCGGGAGTTCTTGTAACGCCGTCATTCCCGAATCATTAATCGGGAATCCATATGCAGCCTGCATTCATTTACCATCCTACGTTGTGACCATGGATGGTCATGGGAGTTATTCATGAAAATATTTAACCACAAAGACACAAATTTATATAACATATTATTTGTACTATCTTTAGTAATTATTAAATGTTAACGCCCAAAAAGATAAAAAAAATAAAACTCTCGAAAATCTGTGTTCTGTTATTGCTCCGGTGAATAAACAGTGACATCGGATGACGTCATGCCGAACTTGATTCGGCATCTATTTTTAATATTAGGATCGATATTTATTCGCCGGAGCAATAATAAAAGGGGGAAAATTTGATACAGAGGAAAATCGTTTGATAATTGTCTGTTACCTCAGGAAGAGGAATGCCACGATACCGGTGAGAAAAAAGGCGGTGTCAATCGCCACCTGGTGATAGAGCCTGAAAAAATGCCCCTTTCTGCTGACCGGCCGTATGAGTGAAATCACATAGACGACCGGTACGATCATTGCCACAGAATGCGCCGGCAGGAGACCCGTAACGGCGCAGATGACTATTCCGAGCGCAAGCAGGCTGTTGACCGCGTACAGAAGTTTCAGGCTTGCCGACCGCCCGATGAGGATCGGTATAGTTTCGAGCCCCACTACCTTGTCAGATTCGATGCCCCCGATAGCAAGCATGGTGGCGCGGCTGAAAACGAGGACAAACGCGAATATCCCCCCCACGATGGCGGACAGTCCCGGAAATACACCGTGGTATATGATGGGCAGCACTATTGTGGCGAAGGTCCATGCGGTCGCAATCATGGTGTCTTTCGATCCGGGTATGTCGCGGAGGGATTTGAACCTGAATTTCCATTCCGCAGGGATCACCCTGACACTGTACAGACCGCCAAGAAGGTATGAAACCGCAACGATGATAAATATGAATGCCCCCGCATAACGGGCGATGCCGAGCGATATCAGGGCTGAGGCGATGGCGATACCGAGAAAAATCCGCCAGTACAGCCTGAGAACAGGCGCGCGGCTGGTCATAGCGATATGTTTCCAGTTGATCTCAAGGTACTTGTTCACCGCATGGAGCGGGAAGAGGTAAAAGAACGACATCAGTATGAAATGCGGATAGAGCGGGATAGCCATGAAAAGACTCATTGCAAAAGTGAGCACCGCCGCCCCGGCGCAGAGGATAAAATTACCCTCGATGAGAAGGTAGGCGAGACTCATGAAGAATCCCACGATGCTCTTACGCGGTACGGGAGAGTACCCGGTGATGGTATCGACGACCTGCTGGATTACCCAGTTCGGAGTCGACGCCCCGGCGGTGACACCGATCTCGTTGAACTGCGAGAGCTCCTCCATGTCGAGCTCTAAAGCGTCCTCGATAAGGTAGGTCGGCTGACCGAGTTCCTGTGATATTTCCGCGAGCCGCTTGGTGTTGGCGCTGTTTCTCCCGCCGACCACGACCGTGGCATCGGTATGTTCGGCGAGTTTACGGACGTCCGCCTGACGGCGTTCTGTCGAAGAACAGACCGTATTGGCGACATGGCACTCGTCGGCGTGACGGCAGATTTCTTCGGAGACTTCCTTATAGAGCGGGATATTGATGGTTGTCTGCGCCACGATGCAGACTTTTTCCATATGGGGGAGTTTTTGTGCCTCGTCGAGGTTTTCCACAACCACGGCGTTGTTGTCGGTAATTCCGACGAGCGCATCGATTTCTGCATGTCCGCGGTCGCCGACAATAACGATGGAATACCCCCGCGCGTAGTATTTCTCGATGGTTTTCTGGCTGCGGAGGACTTTCGGACAGGTTGCATCGACGATGAATGCGCCGACATCCCTGAGCTGTTTGTACGACGACGGAGGGACACCATGAGCGCGGATGACCACGGTCTTTCCCCTGAGAGAGCCGTCAATCCTGTCCGTAATGAATACATGGCGCGATTCGAGCATTTCCAGCGCCTGGGGATTATGGATAAGCGGGCCGAGCGTGTAAGTGACCGTTTTCCCGCGGGCTTCATCGAGCACGGTATCCATGGCCTTGCGGACTCCCATGCAGAAACCCGCACTGTCTGCCAGTCGAACTTTCATACGATATACTTTCCCACCGACCGCCGAAAAGTGGATACTATTATTTGACGGCTATACACTCGATTTCGACATTCGCATCCTTTGGGAGACGGCCAACCTGCACCGTGGACCGCGCCGGGGGAACATCCTTGAAATACCTCCCGTAGACACCGTTCACCTTACCGAAATCATCCATCGACCGCAGAAAAATCGTCGTTTTCACAACGTTGTCGAACGAACATCCCGCCGCATCGAGCACCGCTTTCAGGTTTTCCATGACCCGTGATGTTTCACGTTCGATGTCGCCGGTTTCGAGAGTTCCCGTCACGGGATCGAACGCCAGCTGACCGGAGCAGAACACGAGCTCCCCGGCTACAACCGCCTGTGAATAGGGACCTACAGGCGCCGGTGCAGCGTCCGTTCTCACCGCTTTTTTATTGTCCATATCGTTTCTCCTCCGGTTTTTTTCTGGAATATGGGAATCGTAATGAAAATATATACTGTATCCGGGAAGCAAATAAAAATCCGGTTATCACCTGCTCGCCGTTTCCGTTTCGATTATTCGATCACCTTCGGGATGACAAAATGCCCGCGGGCATGTTTCGGAGCGTTCATAAGCGCCGTTTCCTGGCCGAGGGAAGGCTGAACCTCGTCCTCGCGCATCACGTTCTGAATGGGAAGAATGTGGGTCAGCGGTTCGACATTCGCGGTATCGAGCTCGGAGAGTTTGTCAAAATACTCGAGTATGCTGTTGAGCGTGCCCAGGAGATCTTCTTTTTCTTTATCGGTAAAGCTGAGACGGGCAAGCGAGGCGACAGTGTCCACATCTTTTTTCGTTACCGCCATCGTAACTCCTTGTTACATGAATGTATGATTTCCGTTCACAATTTGCCATATAACTGAAAAATACATATAATTAACCACGGAGACACGGAGAACACGGAGTAAAAATATAATATCTGGTTATTCAATTAGCGCATAATCACCAATTTATTTTAAGAGTATTGTCATTCCCAAGAACGAAGTGAATTGGGAATCCAGTATTAACATCGTTATGTCATTAACAATAGATGATGGATTCCCGTTTTCACGGGAATGACACTTTAACGCGTAAAAATCACATTCGTAAGTTTTATGCACCAATTGAATAACCCGATTATCTTTTCTGTTAAATCTTCTGCATTAAGCATCGTTATCTCTTAATATTCTCCGTGTCTCCGTGGTTCATCAAAAAAAAATTTCATGCTCGTTTCAGTTTCGCGAATTTCGCCATGATCTTTTTCTTTTTTGCCCCGAAAAGTATGGTCAGTATAAGCGCATCCCCGGAGCCGCTCGCTTCGGTTATCCTGCCCCTGCCGAAGCTGGGATGAAGGACGAAGTCGCCCACGCCGAAAGCGCCTTCCTCGGCGTGTTCGGGAATTTCCTGGGAATAATCCTCGAAGTCCCATATCTTCTTACGGGGTTTCTCCGCCCGCTGTTTCGGCGGTGCATGAAAAGACCGCACCAGCTCGAAATCGATGAGTTCCTTCGGCAGCTCATCGATAAAAAGGGATGCTCCCCCGCCGAACGAACCATACCTGAGACGGTTTTGCGCGTAGCTTACATGGAGAAGCTTTTTCGCCCTCGTAATGCCCACATAAAAGAGACGGCGCTCCTCTTCCAGCTCGGCGTCGCTCTCCAAAGCTCTCGAAAGCGGAAACAGGCCATACTCGACTCCGGCGATGTACACCGATGAGAATTCGAGTCCCTTTGCGGAATGCAGGGTCATGAGCGTTACCGCTTCGCTGTTCTCGTCCCATGTGTCGACATCCGCAACAAGGGAAACCTCCGCGAGGTAGCTCGAAAGCGGATCCTCGCCCGTCTCGCACACAAATTCGCCCATTGCGGTGACAAGTTCGTTTATGTTTTCGACCCGGTCATCCGCATTTTCCTGATACTCTTCTCTCAGGTAAAGCTCGTATCCCGTCCGCTCGATGATTGCCTGGGCTATTTCATCGAGCTTTTTCTTCTCCGCCCGCATTTCGGCAGCCGTTTGCAGAATCGCGTAAAACTCGGAGGTTTTTTTCCCCGTCACTCCGCCGAGATATTCGCCGGCGCGGGCGAGTGCATCGAGAAGCGTGACATGGTTACGGGCGGCGAATTGTTCGATCATCTCGATGGTTTTCGGGCCGATACCGCGGCGCGGCGTGGTGATCGCCCGCTCGAAACTGACCGAGTCGCCGGGATTGGCGACGATACGGAGATAGGCGAGGATATCCTTGATCTCCATCCGCTCGTAAAACCGCGTACCCCCGACAATCACATAGGGCAGGCCGCGCCGCCGGAGAACATCCTCGAACAGGCGCGACTGGGCATTGGTACGGTAGAGGATCACAAAATCCCTGAGCCTGAAGCCGTTTTCGGTACGTTCGTGCTCGATCGAAGAGATTACCCTGTTGGCCTCCTCACGGTCATCGGGGCATTCGAAGAGCATGACCTTCTGACCCTCGGGCCCGTCTGTCCACAGACGTTTGCTCATCCGCGACTCGTTATGGGCGACCACGGCGTTTGCGGCGTTGAGAATGGTTGCGGTGGAACGGTAATTTTTTTCGAGACGCACGGTTTTTACATTCCGGAACTCCCGTTCAAATTCGAGGATGTTACGGATATCGGCGCCGCGCCAACTGTATATCGACTGGTCATCGTCGCCCACCACGGTCACATTGCCCGCATTACCGGAGAGGAGCTTCATAAGGCGGTACTGGACAATATTCGTATCCTGGTACTCGTCCACGAGGATATAGCTGAAGCGGTTCTGCCATTCGGCGAGACATCCCGGGTCTTTCCCGAACTTATCCACGGGGACAAGGAGGAGATCGTCGAAATCGAACGCCCCCGCTTCACGCAGCAGCGCTTCATACCGGCGGTAGACTTTTTCAAGGAACGGCGCATCCGGCCCGGTGACAAATTCGAGGAACGTATCCGGCGAGACGCCGCCGTTCTTGGCCTTGCCAATAACGCCGATAATCCGTGAAGGGGTGTAGGGGCCCTCGGCTTTCAGCCCCATTTCCCTGAGCACTTTTTTTACCACCGAGGCCTGATCGTCACGGTCGTAGATGGTGAAATCGCGGCGGAATCCCCACCGGTCGGCTTCACGGCGGATGATGCGCACACAGATGCCGTGGAATGTGCCGATCCAGAGGTCACGGGAAGGTATTTCGAGTAGATGTTCCACCCGCTCGACCATCTCGCGGGCAGCCTTGTTGGTAAAGGTAACCGCGAGAATACGCCAGGGTTTGACTCCCTGCGAGACAAGGTGGGCGATTTTATAGGTCAGTACACGCGTTTTACCGCTTCCGGCGCCGGCAAGCACCAGTGTCGGTCCGGCAACATGCTCCACAGCTTCCCGTTGCTCGGGGTTGAGCGCTTGTAAATCCAGTATCCGGTTCAGTTCATTACATCCTTACGAAGGGACAGGTTGCAACCTGTCAGTATAATAGCCTGCAGCGGGCGCTCAAATCCACCTTGTCGCCGATTTCGATTTGCTCTCCCTTGAGTGAAACAACAATAACCGCCGTATCGTTGGTCATTACGTTGATCGCTTCGAGCTCACCGAGAACGGTTGCATGTCCGGCGCCTCCTCCCGTGTTACTCCGGGGGTAAATTACAAAACGGTCTCCCGGTCTGACACCGTCAACCGATCCCTTGTCTATATACAGAATATCGTTGATATGAACGCTCAGCATGGATTCGTGGATGGCGAGGATCATTCCGGTGATTGACACGTTCGGCTTGACCCATGCATCAAATTTCGGGCCGCTGCTGATACGGTAAGGCATGTAGAGATCGCCCTTCAGGATGGGGTCGAAATTCTCGGTGATCTGGCATCGCGCCTGTTTCGGACCGGTTGAAATCACTTTCAGAACTCCCTTGACACGGACGACAACACCGAGGTTTCTGCCCGTTTCCGGGTGCTTGACCGCATCTCCCACCTTGATCGCCGCAAAGATATCGCCGTTTTTGACACCGTCATCGCTGCCCACATCGATTGCAACCACATCGAACTTTGTGGCGCTCGACTTACCCTCCTCGATAGCGATGATTTCCCCTTTCGGAAGCTCTGACCGCTGTGTGATAAAACCTGTCCGCAGAAAATTCTTTTCGGTATATACCGGACGGGGGCTCCGGAGTTTCTGCAGGATACCGGTTTCACTGGAGGCGGATTTGCCGGGACTGGTCAGGCTGACTTCGAGCGAATCAGGGATTCTCGGAGCGGTTGCAAGAAAAAGAGGCTCCGGTTTTTCGACCGGTTTGGGTTCATATTTCTCCTCGACCGATTCGACCTTCGGGGCAGGCGTTATTTCAAGGGCTTTCTCGATCATAGCCTTCAGCATAAGAGTCTGACCCGGGTAAATCCAGTGAGGGTCCTTGATAAAAGGATTCTTTTTCCAGACATCGGGCCAGTTGAGCGGATTGCCGAGAAACCGTTCCGAAATATCCCACAGGGTATCACCCTTCTGCACAATATATTGTTCCGGAACGTTACCGATATCAAGCGTGTCAGGTGCGGTCGACTGCTGGGCAGCCGTTACTGACACCGTAACGAAGAGGAGCAGTGCAGCCGTGAAAATCACTCGTTTCATGGCACATCCCTCCTTGGGATAGGTCAACGCATAGATGATTGTTTTCTCTGTTTTTTAAAAAGCCGCACCGCCCGGTTGTGTTCCGAAAGGGTGCGCGAAAAAATATTTCCCCCTTTACCGTCCGAAACAAAGTAAAGGTACGTTGAATCCGCCGGATACAACGCCGCATGAAGAGACTTCATGCCGGGACTGGCAATGGGTCCGGGAGGCAGTCCCGGGTGTAAATAGGTATTATAGGGCGACTCAATTTTCAGGTCTTCGTCGAGGAGCCGTCGTTTCGACCCCAGAACATACTGAACCGTCGGACACGCCTGGAGAGGAACTCCCGACTTGAGCCTTCTCCGGTATACAGCCGATATCAGGGGACGCTCTTCGTCGAGTCCTGTCTCGCATTCGATGATCGACGCAAGGGTGACAACGTCGCGAACAGACATTTTCAGTGAATCCGCCCTCGCCCTGAGGGAATCTGAAAAAACCCGGTTGAATCGTGAAACCATGCGCTCGATCATCTCTTTCGGTGTCGTACCGACCCGGACGAAATAGGTATCGGGATAAAGGTAGCCTTCGAGGCTGCCGTTGTCAATACCAAGCTGCCGGGCAATACCGGAATCCGTTGCACAGCCCGTAAAGGCGGCGGAATCGATTTTCGCCTCTTTTGCAAGAAGGGACGCTGTCTCGCGGATAGACAGTCCCTCGAACACGGTAACCCTGATGTCGGGCGGAACCGGCGGATTGAGAGTAAGCAGCCAGGCGGTTTCCATGGCGCTCAGAGTGCCATCGAGTCTCCATTGTCCGGCTTTGAATGTTCGCGAATACCCCCTGACTCTCGATAACAGTTTAAAACATGCCGCGCTTCTGATAAGCTCTTTTTCATGGAGCATAAACGCTATCCGGCTCGCGGTCATTCCCTTTTTTACCTCGACCGTAACGGGCCCGCACGCGCCCGGGGGACGGTTCGACAGGCACACCCACCCTCCGGCTATAACAATCACGACGAGCAGGATGCCCACCATGCCTGCAAGCACGATTTTACGTGTGAGACCTTTCATGAGAGGGTTTTCAAATACTCCTGAAGTATCAATGTTGCGGATATCCGGTCTATGTCGTTTTTCCTGCCGCGGTTTTTCATACCGAGCTCCTTCATGACACGATGCGCCTGCATGGTGGTCATGCGCTCATCCCAGAAAATGACAGGGAGAGCGCTTTCGCTCGCGAGCAAGCCGGCGAATACCCGCACTTTGGCGCTCTTCTCGCTTTCGGAGCCGTTCATGTTGAGCGGAAGCCCCACAACGATTCTTTCCGCCTTGACCTCGGCGGCGACCCGCGCCACATCGAGGTGTAAACGCTTCTCATCATCACATACGAGCGTGTCGAGTCCCTGGGCCGTTATTCCCAGTTCATCGGTAACCGCGAGCCCCGTCCGCCGCTCGCCGTAATCGACCGCCAGAATCCTCATCGGGCCTCCCCGCTTTCAAGAGCATCCGCAAGAAGGGTTTCATGGGCTCTGAAAGCCAGCTGCGGCCGTGAATCCAAATCAAACCACCTGACTTCGGCGGCATCGTCGCCGGGAGTTATCTCCCCGCTCCAGCGCGTTACGATAAATCCTATAAGAATTGCATGGAGATTCGCCATGCTGTTGTATACTCCAACCATGCTCAGTTGTTCCCCGTGGAGGCCGGTTTCTTCGAGAAGCTCACGTTTTGCCCCTTCTTCGGGGGTCTCACCCCATTCGACGAACCCTCCCGGAAGGCACCACATGCCTTTGTATGGTTCCTGCGCCCTGAGTGTCAGCAATACCCTGCCGGTGTCGAGCAACACGAGCGTTGTCGCCGGTATCGGGTTTATGTAAATGACATGCCCGCACCGTGGGCAGACATGACGGTCACGGCCTTCGTGATACTTTGTGTGTATATCGGCTCCGCACATGGGGCAGAAGCGATAATCGGGAATTTTCGGTTTCATATTCGGTAATATAACATTTTTTCAGTGAATTACCATTATTATTGCTCCGGCGAATATTCATTGACATCATGCTTTAATCAGACGTAGAATAAATGCGCATTTCTTGTCCCCTCTTCGATAAGGGGGGCGTCGCTGAAAGCGACGGGGGATCTTCGTAACCTTTTAAAACATGTGCTTCCCCAATAAAAACATGGGATATTCTTCCCCGTGTCCGGAATACTGCGGTCAAAAAAAACCGGATTGTCAGTCCGGATATAATAATACACACGTAAACTCATTATTTTCATTCGATTCCGATATACGATCCCCAAAAATTATTTACTTTTTCATGACCGTATTCTCATCGACAATCGTTCCCGCTTTGATGGTATACGGCACATGAAAAACATACGGTTTATCGGCGCCGCGGGTCACAAAATAGAGCCCGTCGGTATTTTTCTCCTCGATCATCGGGGTGACGCCGCTCACCCGTAGTCCTGGCAGAACAACGAGAATCACGCGGAACAGCGTCCGGCCGTCCGGCCCCAGTACGGCGCATCTTGCGGAAGTTCCCGGCGTATTGACATACGAAAAGCCATACTGGTCGGAACCAATGCCGTATGTGAAGCTTCGACCGTCCGCATCTTTATCGCCGCCGAGGTCGCCGGGCTCATTCACCCACAGTATCTCGCCGCCGTTGTTCATCAGCAGCACATAATCGCAGTCGGGATGTGCCGCATAAATCCCCCGCTCCGTTGCGGTAACCGCGGGGGGAGCCGCCTCCTCGCCGAAATAGTCACCGAGCGGAATGACCTTGACGATCTCGCCGTTTTCACCGTTGATTGCCAGCACGGCGGGCGATGAGCCGTTTCCGCCGCCTGTCCCGACATATACCATCCCGCCGTTGAAAGACGGATTTCCCACCGTGCGCCCCCTGAATCCGGTGAACGAGACATACCCCTGATCTCCGAACGATACATCGGGTCTGACCACGCCGCCGCTCACAAACGCACACACCAGGCCTGCGGATGTGGTCACATAGATTTTTTCCTTATCGCCGGATGTATATCCTGTAATCGGAAGACCATCGAGAAGCTGGGCGACGGACAACGGCTTTTCCGGCTCCGGAGCAACGAGCTGCCCGGGGATACGGTATGTGACGAGGGAATCGTCGGTGTGCGTTTTCGCAGCGATACCGGACAGCCCCCGCTCGACAGTGAAAGCGCCGTAATATGACGGGGGTCCTTCACCAACCCATGTCGGCGGCGCCGCCTTGTTGTATGCGACGATATAATAGCTCAGGGAATCGGCGGTACCCGGCCGGCCTTCCAGATCAGTGCCATTCCATGTGAATTCGTTGAGCCCGATCCTGAAATCGCGGAGGTTCGAGATGTGAACGCATACGGGCATTTCCGTGCCATCATCACGGTAGATGATCAGCCGTCCGCTTAAATCGGGGCCTTCTATTTCCACCGGGATTCTGAGCGGTTTCCTGTCGAATGAATACGGCACCCTGTCGGCTATATGGGCGGCAATCGGAATCGTTTCGCCGGTGCGGGGCTTGGGAATCTGCCGCAGGAGCATGCCCCTGAAATCGGCAACGTCACGGTCGCCTGTCCTGAGCCATGCATGGAATTCGGGAACCGGTGAAAGTTCGGGGTCTTTTCCCCTTATCAGCATGTGAAATGTGCTGATTTCACCCCTGTTGAGCGTGAACTCGAACGATGCCGGGTCGATCGTCCAGTCGGTTTTATCAAAGACAGTCAGCGACAGGCCGCCCGAAACCGTACTATCGAACGGATTGGTAATGGTGAAATCGACAGTCTCGCTGACAGTCCATGACCTTTCCGTTTTCAGGACAGGCGGTGTGAGCGCCCGTACGAGATTCCCGACCTCATCGTACGTTTTCAGGTCGGCTCCCGTTCCCTCCGTAACCGTCCCGCCGGGAGTCAGTATCCGGAATGAGCTGTTTTCACCGTCCATGGTCACCATCACGATATGGGGAAACAGGCCGACGCCTTTCCGTGAAACAGGGCCGGTACATCCGGTCGATATCGTCCTGATACCGTTGACCTCGCCCCAGTCGCAGAGCCCCTGTTCATAACACGAGACAATGAGATCGGTATCCCCGCTCTTCAATACCGGCAGCACCTCGTCATTCCAGAGGCCGGGAGCCTCCTTCCACAGGGGACGGTTCATGAAAACGACAACAGCCCTGTCTCCTGGGATATTCGCAAGGGTTCCCGAAAGCCAGGCGAGCTGTTCACTGCTGACTTTCGGAGTGACACCGAATCCGGAGCGGTACGACTCGTCCTCCGTATCGAGAACGATGAACAGCGCCCCTCCGCGCTCGAACGAATACCAGGCGGGGCCATACAGCGTACTGTATGCGACATCGCTCGTATAGTCGAAAACATCGTCCGGGCCGGCAACAGGGTATACCGGAACCGGAGCTGTCTTTAAACTCTCCTGAACAGCCATGAGCATTGCGCCGACTCCCGAGGGGGGAACACCCACAGGCACCCTGTTGCCGAGGTCCACGGCAAAATCCACGTCCCGGTCCTTCAACTCCGCGGAAAGCTCACGGAACACAGCCCCGTCATCGGTTACCCTGCCCGTATTCCCGAATACCGCAAACGTTACGGAAGCGTGCGGCGAAGGAACGGATTTCCCCTCATTCCGGCTGCCGCAGGACATAAAAACTCCAAGAAGCGCTATCGAAACGGGGACAAAAATTCTCTTCATGCTTCTTCCCTTTCGGGTACGGGGACAACCGGGTTGGCGTAACAGTACAGGCAGCCGCCGGGACAGGGCATCTCACGGTAGGAGCCTATGTCGCGGCTGACCGTACAGTTGCAGGCGGGACGCTGTCCCTGATCCTTCGACAGCGAGGCCGGCTCCCCGGCAAGACGCGAAAGCAGGCGGCCGTCTATGCAGGCGGAAGACTTTATTCCATCGGCCATTGTCACGGTTTCCGAACAGCTTTCGAGCGTAAGTCCGAGACTTTCCGCGGCGCGGACAAGCTCACGGGCATACTGTGCCTTGACTTCCTCCGGGGGATCGACGAGCTTCAGATCGAACCGCCTGTTCCTGTCCACGACTTTACCGTACATGTCGAGGAACGAAAAAATCGAGCGCCGTACTCCCGCTTCCACCATGACCGAGCCGATCCTCGTATATGATTCGATGGCCGATACCGGGCCGTTTTCGTCGAAAATCACCGGGTCGTACCGCCAGCCGATACGGTCGGGCCCATAAAGCGCGGCAAGTTCGCGTACCTGCCGGAACCGTTCCGCGAGCGGCGGCGCCGCGGACTCCAGACCGGGCATGTCGTTGACAGTGAACAGGAAATAGAGATTATAATCTTTAAAAAATCCGGTTTTCTTCAGAAACGGCCCGAAGTTCTTCGACCAGAGAACGAGGGTGTGGACACTGCCGGGTCTCAGATCGACTCTGACAGCCTTCCCCGAGTACGGGTTGGGTGTTTCGACGTAACCACACTCAATAAAACCGATCAGACGGTCAAGATACCAGGCCGGTATATCTGTCCGCCGTGAAGCGGATATAACCTGTCTCATCGGAGTCCCTCCCGGGAAGGAGAACCATCGTTCGTTACACGATGGACCATATCATGAGCGCCGCTACGACAAAAAACACCGCCGCAAGCATCAGTTTGACCGTCCCGACCCTGGTCTCCATGATTTTTGCTATTGACTGGGATGAAACACCCTTATAGACAATACCGAATACCGCCAGGAGCGGCGCGATAAAGAACAGATTATACATGAGAAGAAGAAATATCGCCCGGATTTGGAATCCTTCCATGCTGACCATGAAGGAAATGGTCGGCAAGTAGACCTGCCCCGTACAGGCGAATTCAAGAATCGAAACGAGAAAACCGACAATAATCGCTCCCGCAACCATGCTTTTCATCCGCACCTTGTCACGGATGGTGGCGTGAATACGCTTTTTCAGGAATGTGGGAAGCTGGAGGCTCATACCGGCGGTGTTTCCAGCGCGCGCTTTAAAATAATCGGCGATGCTGAGAAATCCGAAAACGATACAGAGCACGGCAGTCCCCCCGAAGATGATTTTGGCGAGAATGGCGATATTCACGATGCTTCTCAGCACATAGAAGAATCCCAGCCCCACGAGGAAGTAGGTGATGAAAACGGCAAAAGCGAACGAAAATCCCACGATGAGAATATCCCTGCCTTTACGTCCGATCATGCCGAGGTATGATACGAAAAACAGGATAGTCGCGAACGCGCAGGGGTTGATCCCGTCGCCGAGACCCGCAAGCGCAACCGCCAGAATGCCGAACGACCGGAACCGCTCCTTGATGATCCCTTCGGCATGTTTCAGTTCCTGCTCGTCAAACTGCTCCCATACCGCGCCGGAGCCTTGTGCGGAATAGGTTTTCACGAGCCCGGAGAGTTTTTCACGGCTGATGTCGTGCGCCAGGACAAAATCTCTCCCGATAAAGAATACCGGCGTGCTCATGATTTTCTGCTCGGGAACGCCGGTTTTCAACCCGAGCGCCGCCGCGAGTATTTTACTCTTTTTCCCGGCTATGTCGAACCGGTGAACGGTGACATTGCCATGGTTCTTCTCGAGCCATTCCACGATTTCGAGCGCCCGGCTGCATTCTTTGCAGTTCTGTTTATAGAAATAGGCCATGTGGACCGGTTTGGCGGCTCGAACGGTATCGGGTGTAAAAAGCTCTGGAATCCGCGCCATGACTTCACGGTCGAGCGCCCGCATGGAGTCCGGATTGGCCAGATACGCCTTTACGAGCGATTCGAGACGGAGCTTGACCGGTATTTCGCCTTCGATCATCACGCCCATGAAATAAACCGCCGGGTATGCCTTGTCCTGTTCGGGAACCTTGACCCTCGACTCCATGGCATACAGGGAGTCGATGTTGGCGGGCAGCGAAACCGAGAGTTCGGTAAAAGTGAAATACTCCTGATATTTTTTCAGAAATTCGGGCAGAAATTCGGCTTTTACATTATGGCACTCCTCGCAGTCCTCGGAGAAGTAATAGAGCATGACCGGTTTCTCCTGGGCGATGACCGGTTTCACGAGCGCGATCAATCCGATTATAACTATAAAGATACCCCTGAGAAAAAACGTGTGTTTCATATGAGTACTTTCCATATGTCAGAGTTGAAGGAGATTTTTCGTAAACCCGGTCAGGTTCTTACACCCGTCATCCGAAACAACAACCATATCCTCGATCCGTACGCCGCCCCATCCGGGTATATAGATTCCGGGTTCGACGGTAACGACGGCATTCGTTTGAAGATAATGCTCCGACCGCCGGGAAAGAAACGGATTTTCATGTACATCGAGTCCGACACCGTGCCCGAGAGAATGGACGAATCGTTCGCCGTATCCGGCTTTCTCCAGAACCGTCCGGGCAACCCTGTCGGCTTCCGAACAGAGCATACCGGAATGAATTTTATCCAGCGCGGCTTTCAGCGCATCGCGTACCGCGGAATATACCTTCTTCTGTTCCCTGTCCGCTTTCCCGAGCACGACGGTTCTCGTCATATCAGACGCATAACCCTCCCGGACAGTTCCCATGTCAAAAAGTACCAGGTCGCCGAGCTCGAGCTTCCGCGCTGTCGGGACAGCATGAGGTTTTGAAGTATTGGGGCCGGAGGCTACAATGGTTTCAAAAGACGGCCGTTCCCCGCCGTGCTTCCGGAACTGATAATCGATCTCAATGGCGAGATCGCGTTCCTCCACGCCATCTTTAACAAGCGTTAAAACCTGCTCCAGGACATCTTCCGCAATCGACTGGGCATGCTTTATGGCCTCGATTTCATGGGGGAGCTTTGTTTCGCGGAGTTCCTCGACAATATCTTTTATCTCCTCGAATTGTATGCCGGGAAGACTGTTTCCGAGCTTCCTGAAGACCGAACAGGTTATTTTTCCGGCCTCATACCCTGTTCTTTTACCCCAAACGGTCCGGTCGAAGTCACCGAAGGTTTTGAAGATATCCTCTTTCACTTCGATTATTTCAAAGCTGCCGTCCACAGACCCGCGGGCATCTTCTATATACAGTGAATTAGTAAAAAATAAAGCCCGTGAAGGGCTCAGGAGAATATATCCGTAATCACCCCGGTAACCGGTGAGATAACGAATATTGGATGTATCGGTAATGATGAGCGAATCGAGACCTGATTTGCCCATCTTTTCCCGTATCTGGTGCAAACCCTTTTTTTTCATGAATCGGCAGACTGTTGATCGCTCATTTCGTTCAATTCTTCCAGACGTTTCCTGAAACGTTCATTATCAGGCTGTGCGGAAACGAGGATTTTATAGATATCGACAGCCCGGCTGATGAATCCCTGGGAAACATAAATCTCAGCCATGGTCGCGGTTGCATCGTTTTCCACCACAGTGCTACCGGACTCGCCCGGAGTATCGTAATCTTCCGGAAAATTCCCCTCGTTTTCAGGTTTCGTCATTACCGGCTCTGTACTCGATGGTTCGGTATCCTGGAGGGTTTCCCTATACTCATTCATCAGGGTGTCGAGGGAATACCTGCTCACATCGTATTCTTCCTCGTCTTCAACATCGAGCGGTATTTCAAAGTCGGGAATATTTTTAATAATGGCTTCGACACGTTTGAAGTCCTCGTCTTCCGCTTCGGCAGGCTCTTCGGGTATCATGGCCGAGGACGCCGTTTCGTCTGCCTCGTCGGGAGATTCGGCGGCAAGCTCCTCTTCCGAAATCACAAGCTCTTCATCGAGCGGAAAATCGGATGCATCGAGCAGAATCGTATCCGTCGCCTCGACCTGAGTCATATCGAGTATCATCCCCGGAGCGCCTTTCTCACCGGCTGTCGCTCCCTCATCCTCTCCGATTCCGGCGTCTTCCTCGATATAGATTTCATCGAGAACAGCCTCCATATCGGGAACCGTCTTCCCCGCAGCCTCGGCGAGTACATCCGAGTAATCGATTCCTTCACGGGTTTCAAGCTCGAGCTTGTTTACTCCTTCGGTTTCGACCCCGTTTTCGCTGAGAATATCGATTTCTTCCTTGCTCAGCTCTCCATAGAAACCTGTCGGAATCACCTCATCGGCTTCCACAGTCTCATCGGAGGATTCATACTCATCGAGCAGTGTCTTGAGAGGAGAATCCCAGTCGGCGTCCCTGGCGATCTCTTCCTTTTCCGCACCGATTTCATCCGCGCTTTCTTCCGCGGTTGTTTTCTCCAGCGCCAGCAGTTCGGCGCGCTCTTCCGCGGTGAGCACCGGTTCCACCGTCTCGTCGTCAAGTGCTTTTAATACCGAAGAAGTATATTCTTCGGTATCATCTAAATCGAGAACGATACCGGAGCCGGTTTCCAGGTTTTCCGAAAGCCCCTCTCCGGATTCATCCACTATCTCGATGCCGCCGAAATCTTCCAGTCTTCCCATGGGACTATCATCCACGGCTTCCGGAGCCGGAGCCTCGGGAGATTCTATTTCGATATCCTCTTTCGAAAACGATTCGACGAGAGATTCAATGTCTTCTTCCTCCGCCTCATCCACCTCGATAAAAGCGGGTTTTTCTTCCGCAGCCTTTTCTCCACTGTCCTCCGGCTCATCAGGAGCTTCTATGACAATATCATCACCGGAAAAAGAACCGAGCAGGGACTCAAAATCATCGCTCACGGTTTCGGCAGTCTCAGCGGCCGCTTTTTCCTCATCCTTCTCTGTTCCTGTCCCGAATATATCACTGCCCTCAAGCTCAAGCTCTTCAAGTTCATCCTCCGGGGCGAGTTCCTCCGTCTCCTCTTCCTCAAAGGTATCCGTCACCGCATCCTTATGCGAAGAAATGGTCAGAAGGGATTCAACAGCTTCGCTCTCGGTCTCCTCCATGCCGATATCAAGGTCTTCATGCCCTGCAGCCATAAGCGTTTCCGAACCGGACCCGCCGACTCCGAAATCCTCAGCCAGAAAATCACCGGCCGTTTCCGGGGATTCCGCCAGATCGGCAGCTTCCGGGGGCAGTATATCGATTTCTCCGGCTTCTTCGGTCGACTGCTCAGTTCCGGTGTCAGCCATCTCCTGAATCAGGGTTTCCATATCGACCGGTTCATCTTCAACCTGGTTCATAAAGGCTTCATCCGTATCCATTGTCAGGGTTTCGGGTATCGCTTCATTTTCACCCAAAACCACCGATAATGCCCCGGCTGTCTCCATGGAAAGCCCGAAATCATCGACATCCCCGGAATTGGAAACCGCCTGCTCGAGCATCTGGATAACCTCTTCATCCGATGGTTCGAACCGGGCGGCGGCTGTAAGATATTTTTTAGCTTTTTGCGGCTGATTTATTTGAAGATAGTACTTTCCCAGGCAAAGCAAATCAGAGGGATTCTGGGGATCGAGATCGAGCGATTTTCCCCATTCCTTTGCAGCCTTTTCATACAATTCTCTTTTATGAAGTATCTGTGCAAGCATGGAATGCCCTAAAGCGTATGACGGATTGGCTTCGATTCCCTTCTTGAGAATTTCCACCGCCTCTTCGCCTCTCAACTCCCCCACCAGCCAATCGGCATAACGGGCAAAAATAATAGAGCCCGGATTATTTTTCAGGATTTCTTCCGGTTGTTTCACTGGACTCGCCCCCTCAGGTCTGCAGTATTATTATAAACCTGACACCCGTAATACGGCTCAAATACTTACACTACATAATAAATATGTATGTGGCGGTGAAGTCAATCATAAATATGCAGTCCTCCCTGCGCAGAGACTCAACTGCATCAAAGCATACTATGCGGAAATCAGACCGGGATGACCGGAACTGAAACAGGTCGCCCGGCCTCCTTTAATCATGGCCATCCCAAAAATCATGAAAATCATGGTTCAACGCTTTTTACGGGGCGCCTGAATGCAGATCGATTGAAATGGACTACCCGGATTTCTTTAATCATGAAAATCCCGATTCAGGCTTCTTCACCTGCAATCACATCGAACATCTTCTTCCGTGTCCGCGCACTCAGAAACCTGTCCTTGTTATCAGGATTGCTGAAAAAGGCGCCGATTTCGGCGAGTACCTTGAGAAATTCCTCGGCCTGCGAATCGGATGATCCGACGAGAATAATAATGTGCACAGGAAGACCATCCAGGGCATCGAAATCGATCCCCTGCTTCGACCGTCCGACCGCAGCGACAAAATCCTGAAGCGCCGATGTTTTGGAATGGGGTATCGCAATCCCCATTCCTATACCGGTGGACATGATTGCCTCACGGTACTTAATGGCGGTAATAAATTTATCGAGATTGGTCACCTCGGGAGCATTCCTGAGCATGCCGCAGAGTTCCACAATCGCCTCGTCCTTGGTGGAGGCTTTGATATCGCGAATTCGACTGGCATCCAGTATTTCGGCAATACGTTTCATTCACAACCACTCACACGAAAAAATGAATATATCTGCCTATTATGACGGATTTCTCCGTTATAATTATGGGTAAAAACTACGATCGTTTCCGTTTCAGGACGGTATGGGTATGCGGCTCACTTATGATAAGCCGGGCAGCAGAGAGTTACTTGAAAATCTTTAATACTTTCCTGGCCTTCAGACCTTTCATAGGAATCCTGTATTCCATGCCCTTTATCGTGAGGAGCGCATCGGTGGCCACCCACGTGTCATCTTTTTGTCTGCTGAGGGTAAATTCACAGACTCCTATGTTTTCGGTTCCGTAGAGCTTGTAAACGTTAAAGGAGACTCTGCCTGATCCCCCGCCGTCCCCGACGACTTCATGGCGCTCGATTTTCCCCAGCCGTCTGACAATGGCGCCGGTTTCATAGGTGAAATGAAGCCCGACGGACTGGTAATTGTACGGGTCGAGTTTCGGAAGATCGGACCGTGGTCTTTGAATGCCGGTCCATATCATAAATACAATAACAAGCACCATACCGGTTGCGATTACCCATTTTTGCCTGTTGCTCAATTCCATAGCCTGTATGAGTCCTCACCAATAAGTGTAGTTATTTTTTGTTATAATTGATACTAACCGTTTGTTGTATTGGAGCGTCATATTATTATATTAATACAGCAGACGCATTTTGAACAGAAAAAAATGAGGAGGAAACGCCATGAAAAAAATAATATTTTTATTAATCCTGCCTCTTATCGCCGGATGTCTTTTCCCCGCCGCGGTAAGCATGAGGACCGTCGCCAATTCGGTCAGCGACTATACGGTCACTGTGGAGCGGGAATGTGACGCCACCGGAATCGGCGATATCATACCGGACCTGGCCTCGATTTATGTGGAATTCGCCTGCGATTCCTGCATGGTTGCAGAGTTTAAAGGAAACGGGGAAACGTTCAACGTCGAGATGGTCTCCTTTTCGAAATCGAAAGGGGCGATGGGAGCCTATCTGAGCAGCGATATTCCCGATTCCCAGCCGGTTTCTCTCGGTTATGCAGGCCGTAAAAGCGACAAAGCGATTGAATTTTATAAAGGAAAGTATCTCGTGCTGATACAGCCTTTGTCGGGAAGCAGCATCGACGGTGCGCAAGAACTTGCCAGACGGATCGAGCGGCTGGTGCCCGGCGAAACGATAAAACCCGATGTATACGAGGTCCTTCCGACAACACAACGGGTTAAGGATTCCGAGTTTTATTTTGCCGGACCAAAATCGTTCAGCCTCGGGTTTTCATCGGAGCTCGCCAATGAGCTGCAGCTCGGAGGCGCTGTCGAGGGAGATGCCGCAGAGTATCTGGTCGATGGAGACACGGTTATTTTTGTAATGGTGAGATATGTGGGGAGAAGCCAGACACTCTCCGCGGTCAATTCCTACATCAACAGCCACAAAAACCAGCCGGTTATCATGCCGGGCGAATCGCTCCCGTATTATACCGTCATCGACGCCGACCGGTCGGAAAATTATATCGCGGAAAACGGCGACTGGCTCTACCTTCTCATGAACGGGCCCTCGGGCGGGAAAGCCCAGCAGTTTTTCGAATACCTGCTCAGAGGCGGACGGTAATATACCGCACACCGGGAAATTCTCTAAAAAAAAACGGCTCCGCTGATTCGGGAGCCGTTTTTTATTGACTGAGCGTTTTTATCGAGTATTATGCCCCGGCTTTCATATCGATAAAAGCCTTGGGATTTCTCATGACGGTAAGAATAAAAATAATCGCCGCAACCATCATGACCAGAACAATGGTAAATGTGCTGTTGTAGTTCAGAATGCCCTTGTCCATCAAAAGACCGAGAATGATGGGGAGCGGAACGGTGAATAAGTTGACCCCGACATTGGTGACTGCCACATAGGTCGATTTGTCCACCGTCGGGCAGCACAACAGGCACATGTTGGTATAGCCCACATTATCGGAAATCTGGGCCAGACCGGATATGACAAAAGCGACCAGGATGATCCCCGCACCGCCCGAGGGTACGAGCCACGCAAGAACCGTATAAATTATCGCGATGATATGAGAGACCAGGAGCATGTATTTCGGGCCGTAGATATCGGCGATCTTGGTAATGGTAAATCCGCCGATGAAGAGACCCAGGGCGTTGAGCGAGGTGAACCAGCCCGCCTTGATCGGATCGAATCCGCGTTCCGAAATAAGGTATGCGAGCAGAAAAGCCATCATGACATAGTGTCCGCTCATGATCCATTTTCCGACAAGGAACCTGGCGAGTGTCTTGTCGGTTTTGAATACATTGATGCATTTGCCCAGATACGCTCCGAGAGAAGGTGAACCCTCAACCTTTTCGCCCTCCGGTTCGTTGATGGAAAGGAGTATTATTCCAATGAGGACAGAGACAGCAAAAGTCAAAAAGAACAGGATTGCATAGTTTATCGGTTCGCCGTAAACAGTACCGATTTTTGTGATGACCGGCCCTGCAGCAACAACTCCGCCGAACTGAATTGCGAAGACGATTCCAATGAGCTGACCAAGCCGCTCGGTCGGAATTATTTTAAAGAGCAGTGTGAAGTTCGGGGGCATGAACATGCCGGCAAGCGAACATGACCAGGCAAACAACAGGAGAAACAGCCAGATCGATAACGAAGGATTCGCTCCTTTTGTGATGAATGTGTTTATCCCCAGAACAAGCCATGCCAATCCGCCGAAAATGAGCACCTTGGCCATGAACGTCTTTTTGATGGGCTTTGTCTCGGATGCGTAGGCTGCCCATACCTGGGGTATCGCAAATCCTGCCCAGAAAATGGCGGTGATGAGGCCGATCTGCATCTTGCTTGCACCGAGAAAAGTCAGGTATGCAACCGGGATACCGATAAAGTATGTCAGCCCTCCCCAGGACGGTCCCCCGAAACCGTTGAAAAACGCAAAAACATCGTACTTGTAATACTCTTTCAAACTCTGAATAGCCATCTGCATTCCTCCACAATGTTGGTACTACATGAAAAGCCCCATGTGAAGCGTTACCCAGAAACCTCCTTTCTGTTCCGGTTCAAAACCGGGCCAGAGTTTTTCTCGTTACTTATCGTACCGTGCCCTCAAACCAGTACCCGAATGACCATCACCGTGCTTTAGCGCCCGATGATTCGTCAAGCGACCTTTCTTAAACATTATTAAACGTAAAATGTTTCCGGCTGTCAAGGGTAATCATGACCTGTCCGTTTTTTTCATCGGATGTAATCGGCACCCCTTAAAAGAGATGTCTCAACCTGTGCTGTACCGTAAGAAAAATGTTATCTCCACCGGCTTCTCAAACCCCAATACGGTTCACTTAAGTGAAATCAGTATAACTTCAAATAATATCCCCCTTGTCCTTTGGACTACGGCGAAGCCGAGGGGGATATTTCCCCTCTAACTTTAATAAAAGATTGCTCTTAAGTGAACAGCATTATCTCAAACCCGGATTATTCGTGATGATATTTCATCACAAATACACAAACACATAACGGACTATCATTCAAGACGAAATATGGGTTCACGCATTTTTTATTGTTGGAGCACCCCCCCGTGGTTGACCACTGTAAGGCTGATATAAAAAAATATATAAACAAATCCGCGAACATATCGGGCTGATTACATGCGAATACACAATGCAGTTTATACTTGCGGTATCCTGCCATGAAAGGTTAATTGTACACCCGTGGAAAACAGAAGGTAATCGAAAGGGTCTGACAATGAATACGGCTTTAAAACCCGAAATAGCTGCCCCTGCGGGAAGCAGGGAGTGCTTTGCCGCGGCTCTTTCCGCCGGAGCCGATGCCGTATATATGGGCGCCGAGGGTTTCAACATGCGCGCGGGAGCAGAACGGATTGACATGACCGCGCTGAGAGAGATGACCGGACAGGCTCATGATGCCGGAGTGAAACTCTACTGCGCTCTCAATACAATCGTGTTCGATGATGAACTCGATGATGTCGGCAGCATTCTGGACAGCACCGCGGATGCCGGTGTGGATGCGGTCATCCTGTGGGATATGGCGGTTCTGGGCATGGCGCTGGAACGCGGGCTGAACGTGCATCTTTCCACCCAGGCCTCGGTTTCCAATTCAAGGGCTGTGCGATGGTACGGTGATCAGGGTGTCCGTCGTATCGTGCTCGCCCGGGAGTTGTCCCTCGAACAGATCGGGATGACCATATCCTCCGTGCGTTCGCAGGGATCGGGAATGGAATTCGAATGTTTCGTTCATGGCGCTCTCTGTGTCGCGGTAAGCGGGAGGTGTCTGACCAGCCAGTTCCTTTACGGGAGGAGCGCCAACCGCGGCGACTGCATCCAGCCATGCAGGAGAGGGTACCGTGTTGTGGACGAGCGGAATGGCCATGAACTCGAGCTTGACGGCCATACTGTCATGAGCGCCCGCGATCTCTGCGCTATCGATATTATTGACCGTCTCATGGCTGCGGGAGTGAACGCTTTTAAAATCGAGGGCAGAATGCGTGATGCCCTCTATGTCAAAACCACGGTCGAGTGCTACCGTGAAGCCCGTGATGCCGTGCTGGCCGGCTCGTATGACAGCCGTCTTGCCGGACATCTGAAAGAGAGGCTTGCGAGGGTGTTCCACCGCGGTTTCTCAAGCGGATTTTATCTGAAACGCCCCGATGAAGACATCGCCCGCGAAGAGGGCAATCTCGCCACTGTCGTCAAGGCCTATACGGGGAAAGTGCTGAATTACTATCCGAAAGCCGGCGCCGCAGATATCGGGCTCGAAGCGCGGGGCATGGAACAGGGTGAAACGGTGCTCATCACGGGGCCCACAACGGGGGTTGTCGAGTTCAGAGCCTCCTCACTGAGGACGGAAGACGATACTCCCGTTACGGCCGCTCCGCGGGGAAGCGTGATCGGCCTTGAAACCCCCGGAAAAGTCCGTGAGGGAGACAATGTCTATGTGCTTGTTCCGAGAGAAGAACCGTTGTCCTGATACCGTATTTTTCAGGTTTTATCAGGAATCCGGAATAATACGGATTATTGCTCAAGCGCCTTTTCTATCGCGGCGATTATTTCGGGATCATCCGGTTTTTTTGCGGGTTCAAAACGCGCCAGTATCTTCCCCGTTCTTCCGATCAGGAATTTATCGAAATTCCACCGGATCGGCCCGTAAAATTCCGGATCGGATTCTTTCTCCGTCAGAAATTTATAGAGGGGGGCCTGGAATTCCCCTTTTATGTCGATCCGCTCGAAAATGGGAAATTTCACCAGGAAATTATCGGAACAGAACAGCAGGATCTGTTCGTTTGTCCTCGGCTCCTGATTAAAAGAATTTGAGGGAAAGCCCAGAATAAAAAATCCCTTATCCCTGTATGTGTCATATATCTTCTGAAGCTGGAGGAACTGGGGAGTCAGGCCGCATCCTGTGGCCACATTGACTATCAGCAGGACATCGCCCCGGTATTGTTCGAGCTTTACTTCCTTTCCGTGCGCATCGTTCACGAGAAAATCATAAATCGTGTGTTTTTCATATAACTTGACTGCATACGGAAACGACAGTATAAGCACTGCTAAAACAGTTACCTGCGCAATTACCTTTATAATGGCTATTGTTTTCTTTTTCATAAGCACCTCCACGGAATCAAGAGACTTTTCACAAAGAATCGCTTTTTTTAAACGTCTCTGAGAGATTACGGTTTCATTACTTCAGCAGGATTTTTAATTCTTTATTATTCTCTGATTTATGGCTGCAATCCTCGTTGAAATAGTAAATATCCCACAGCAGCTGCAAAAAATTCTTTTATCTGATTATTCAATGAGTGCATAAAACTTTCGAATCAGATTTTTCACGTTAAAGTGTCATTCCCGTGAAAACGGGAATCCATTATCTAATGCTCATGATAGAGCGATGTTAATACTGGATTCCCAATTCACTTCGTTCTTGGGAATGACAATACTCGTACGATCAATTAATGTTTATGCACTCATTGAATAACCGGATTCATTTTATTAACACGCTCACAGAATAAACGGCAACTCGCTGTCGAGTTCTATTCCTTCTACCGTCACCTTCGCCCGCCAGGCAATGACCTCGACTCCCCCGGCAATCGCTCGCTCGATTCCCCGCGCATATTCACGGTCGATATCTGCCGCGATACCGATACTGTCGGAATCCATACGCTGTGAGAGGAAAAACATGGCGGCGCGGTGTCCCCGGCGGACCATGGCGGCGAGCTCCTCGAGATGTTTCGCCCCGCGCGCGGTGACCGCATCGGGAAACAGCGCGCGGCGGTTTTCCACAAGCGTCACATTTTTCGCCTCGACGAAAAGCTTGTCGTGCGGACCGCTGAGCACCGCGTCCGCTCGTGAATTCCGCTCCCCGTATTTCACTTCCATGGAGATAGTAACATATCCCCTGAACACGTCGATACGTCCCGTTTCGAATCCTTCGCGGAGGAGCATGTTCGGTACCGAAGTATTGATGCCTGCCCAGAGTCCGTTGACCATGATGAGCTGCCAGTCCCATTTGGTCTTGCGGTCAGGGTTGTCTGCCGTGGTGAGCATGACGGGGCTTCCGGGATCGGAAACCTGTTTCATTGAACCCGTGTTGGCGCAGTGGGCGGTCACCACACTGCCGTCCGGGAGTTCCACATCCGCAAGAAACCGTTTATACCGCCGGACGAGTATCCCCGGCACGAGGGGTTGTGTAAATATCATATAAGCTCCTGTATACCGCTGTGGCTGAATAAAGCGTACACGCGGAAATGAATCAATCCGGTAAAGCATCGTTGAACCAGTATGATCGTTCTCATCAATAAGATACTGTCCGTCGTGGAATAAAAATACCATTTTATACACTAATATTCAGCAAACAATAAGGTTCGGCGGAAATCCGGTATATTTGTTTATGAATAATAAATATTTTTGATTGATTATTTTATGAAAAAAATATAATATTTATGGTATTATTTTATCACAATAGGAAATATTTTATTATTTTCAGGACATTGATCACTCTATTTTTGTAAAAAAAATCTTTTTTTCCCCCTGAATGGATTTCACTCTATGAAATACCGAAACAAGAATGATACCATACTGTCTGCTGTGCTGATGACCTTCATTCTTCTCCTCATATTGGTATCTGATATTTATCCTCAAGGGGAAACCACAGCGCCGCCACCGTTAACATGGATTTCACCGGAGGAATTTTCGGTCAACACAACCAATACAATCCGGCTTGCAGTTGATGTTTCCAATGATGTGCGCAAAAATGACATTGAAAAAATCATCTTTTCGGCAAAGTATTATAATTACATAGGATTCAATGATGAACAGAAAATTGGTGAGGTCACGAAGCCTCCTTATGAAATCATCTGGGATTGTTCTCAGATACCCGACCAGAATTTTGGGAAATTAAGTCTTAAATGCTATGTTCATTACAAAAAGGGCACGGCTGCCGGTGAAGAATTGATACTGTCCTATGGCACGAATGTTGTCCTCGACAGAAATCCCTCGCTTAACACCAGACAGATTTTATCCGACCATATGGATCGACCTGTTATCATCGACGGCAATCTCGATGAATGGCCTCCAACCGAAACCATCGTTTTCACCAATGCCGATAATAAAATCATGGTCAATTCATTGTGGGATGAAAAAAATCTGTATTTCGGGGTCAGGGTAAACGATAAAAACATTATCAGTACCTTCGGGCCGGGAAACACTATAGTTACAGGAATGCCTACCGAGGATGATATCGAGATATATCTTGATATCGATCATAACCATTCTGAAATAATCGCATATCCCGACAGGCATTTCCTGTTCGCGCCTGCCGGTATGGTGTATGAGGTTAAATACTACCCGCATGATTTTATTACCTCTGATGAATACCATCCGCGAATAGTTTCCGTCGTTCATATCGAAGGCACGATGAACGATAACTCGGATGAAGACAAGTATTACAGCTTTGAAATCGCGATACCCTGGAGCGAGCTGGGTATCGAACCTCACCAAAATGTGTCCATGGGTCTCGAAATCTGGAATAGCGACAAAGAATACCCCGACGGGAACTATATCTACTCGGGCTGGAACACATCCGCATCGAATTGTAAGAATACGAGCGAATGGGGTAATATTGTTCTTGTACGTACAAATATACACTCGAAAAAGAATGTGCTTATGTATGTCATCACCGGATGTATCGTTCTTATTATCGGATTTATTTTTATCAGAAAATATGCCGGGAAAAAACACGATTCCTGCGCGATTGAAAACGAATTTATCATAAAGGCCAAAACCTATATTGAGGAACACTACGGTGAAGAAGAACTGTCCAGAGACCAGGTCGCTCAGTTCATTGGCCTGACACCGAGCTATTTCGGGAAACTGTTTACCAGGGAAACGGGGTGTCATTTCAGGGAATATGTCAATAAAGTACGGATAGATAAATCAAAACTTCTTTTGTCGTCCACCATGAAAAATATCGCCGAGATAGCGTTCGATGTCGGATTCAGCAGCCAGTCACATTATACTCACGTTTTTAACCATTTCGAAAACACTTCCCCGCGACAGTACCGCTCTATGACACAAATTCACAAATAGTGTCCCTCAATAGTCAAATAATTATCCTTTTGTTTATAGAATAAATTACTATTCCAATACTATATTTTCTTAATAAAATTCCTTTCATTCCCTTTCAATAAAAAAAGTATCTGAACAGATATTGTGCTGTCGTGCGAAAACATGCAGGGTGGCAGTACGCCCGATAACATGGTTTCGGGTTTCAGCATGAGACCGGGTTACATGGTTAAATCTGCATAAAACACTCGGAATGTCGAAATCGGACAGTATTCACAAAAGGAGGTGTTTTCATGGTCGAGTAGTTAATACTTTTTCTTTGATAATCACATCATCATTTCACACTCAGGGAGGTTGAGAATGAAAAAGCTATGTTTGTTCATGGTTGTATCGGTGTTCATGACTTCCGCTGTTTTTGCTGCCAGCTTCAGCCCCACGCTCCTTAAGCTTTCAGCTCCTGCAGCAGTCCAGTATGGTTTCGATGGGAAAACTCTTGAGATACCCGTTACAGTGAGCGGAACAGCGGCTGGCGTTATTTTCTGCGTGTTCACCAAGGAAAAGGGAGATCAGGTCAAAGCGGTCCGGAACGGTTATCTTGGCTGGCATTATGTGAATAAAATTGATACCTGTATCTATAATTCACAGCTCATACCTCTCGACAAAGGCAGCAATAAAATAACATGGAATGGTAAAGATTCGGACGGTAAAACCGTACCTGCCGGTGACTACACATATTATTTGTGGGCATACGACAATGTGAATGCAAAAACCAAAGTGTATACGGTATGGAATCTTGTGCCGGGCCGCGCCGGATATTTTGAGGAGTACGGTACTGATGGAAAGCCCCTTGTCAACCCGTTTTATATCATGTGGGGCTCAAAGTGGACAATAGGAAATGATCCTGTGGACGGCTCCCTTGAGGAAACTACAAGTCTCGTTCTGCCTGAGGGATACGGAGAAAAAGAAAGAATGCAGATGCACCCCACCGATCATAATTACTTCTATTATGAAATCGGCAATGATGATACCGGTTATCTCGGTGTCTGGAAATTCCAGTGGGTTCCCAACGGGGATGCCGTTCATGTTACCACATGGGGTACGGACGGCGCCTGTGTTCTCCCTGTCTCCGCAAATGGTGGTAACTCAAACAACTGGTTTTCGGGTGTTGCCACCGACAGAAACTATCTCTATGTGTCTCACTGTAACAGGACAGAGGCAATTGTTAACTTTTATTATATCGATTTCGATGGTTCCATTGCGAAAGAGGTCGACATAACCGACTGGTGGGCGAGTCCTTCCGATCTCGAAGCGGGCGGCCAGTTGACCGGAGGTCCGAACAATATATGGGTGAGAGACGGCCTGGTTTACCTGAATTCACATACCTCCTGCCTCGAATCGGTTGCGAATCCCATGAAAGGTCTCGATGAATCAGATGATTTCTGGGTATGGCATAATACGGACGGAGATTATGTCGGTGATCATAATTCCGAAGCGGACGCTGCCAAACCATGGATATGCTTCGATTTCAACGTGGCGCCCTATACCTATACACTTGCCTCGGATAATACTCAATTCAGCATGACACCCGCATACGATATGGGAGCGGTTTCTTTCGCTCTTTATGCACCTGATGGCACAGGAATCGGATATTTATCGTATGCCGGCGAAACTGCCGGTATCAAGAGGGGTGATTTCTTCTGCGACTCCGGATCGGCGTATGACGGAATCTATACGGATAACAACTCCACCGGTGACGAAAACACGAAGACCGGTCTCTGGTATATCGCCCACGATTCCCTCAAGGGTTCTATTACAAACACCCCTGTTGCAGTCGGTGAAGAAACGCCTGCATCATTCGCTGTCGCGCAGAACATTCCCAATCCCTTCAATCCATCAACAACGATCAGCTTTACTATACCTCAGGCAGGGAACGTAACCGTCGATATCTATAACGTTGCCGGGCAGAAGATTGCCGCCGTTGCAGATGGATTCATGAGCGCTGGAAACCATTCCGTGACATGGGATGCATCCGGTTTTTCGGCAGGCGTTTACTTCTACACCGTAAAAGCCGGCTCAGTTTCAAAAACCATGAAGATGACATTGCTTAAGTAATTTCCCCCCCTTTTAAGCATGTTATTGCAGAAAGGCCCGGTTTCACGGGCCTTTCTGTTTATTTGTATAATAAAGGAAAATAAGGGCTATTAATGAACTACCCTGAAGCAAGCTGCGAGGTATCAGATCAGGCCCCCTAACCCTTAATCCCTTTCCCTCTGAAAGGGGGCAAGGGAAGTCGATGCGACTCCGGTAGTTACCTGCCCCCGATACGGGGGAAGGTGTCACGAAGTGACGGAAGGGGGCTTTTTACCCTGAAGCAAGCGTCGGGAATTCTTTTGATTATTGCTTCGGCATCTATTCCTACTATTGGTATCATTATTTATTCGCCGGAACAATAATGAGAATCCACAGGAGATTTGGGATGAGTCGCCGGAGATAAAAAACCCCCGGAAGATCGCTCCGGGGGTTTGAAAATCGTATAACGACAAAAAACTACTTGAGAAGCGTCATCTTCATGGTCCTGGAGAAATCGCCCGCCTTAACTGTATAGAAATAGACCCCGGCGGAGAAGCCGGTGGCGTCCCAGGCAACCGAGTGGCTGCCCGCGCTCATGAATTCGTTCGCCACCGTGGCAACTTTCTGGCCCGCGACGTTGAACACATCGACCGAGACAGTGCCGGCTTCGGGAATCGTAAAGCCGATAGTGGTGGTGGGGTTGAACGGGTTCGGGGAGTTCTGCGCTACCGCGAAGGCGGCGGGAGCTTCCTCGACACCCACCGAGCTGGCGGTCAACCTTCCTTTGAACGAATCCGAACCCACCCAGAACCAGCCGACGGCATCCGCTTTCTGCTGGTCGGTTGCGCCGGAAGCCGGAATCGCCGACTGATTCGACACCAGCATACCGTCATACGCCGAACCGCAGGAAATATTCATGTTATCGTACTTCTGGGTGGCGGTTTCACCCGCGAGCGCCTGGTAACCGAGACCGGTGCCGTCCGGTGCATAGAGTCCGAACGATACGGCGCCCATATCGTACGCAGTGAAGTAAGAGAAACCATTCTTTTCGATTGTGATATTGTACTTATATGGGCCGACATTGTAGTCGTTGCATACCCATGGACGTTGTGAATCCGCGGCAAAGTTGTGGTCGCCGGTATAGTCGCCGTTCTGATTGACCCAGAGAACCGCTTCATACTCGTCCTCGTACGCCGACTCGGCAAGCATGTTTATACAGGTTCCATGATAGCCCATGATCATTGTCGAACCCAGAAACATGATTTCGGTCGGGCCGCCCGTGGTCTGGCCGCCCTTTTCGGCGTCATCGAGATCGGTAAACCAGTCGGTCAGATCGAGCCGCTTGACTTCGGAGCCGGTGATTCTGTCGACATAGACTATCTCGGACGTTTGCGTTATGCCGGATGTTTCGGCGTTGGTACAGACAAGATAATCGCCGCCATCGCTGACGATACCCGGCCCGTAATCCCATTTTTCCGGAGCATCGGAGGAGAACTTGAATTCGCCGTTATCGCCCCAGTCATTCTGGAGGATTGCATCGCCATTCGGCACCCATTTGAATTTCCAATAGGTCTTCATGCCGTTGTTGGTGAGGCCTCCCTTGAAAAACATCGTATAATCGGCGGGATCGAAAGCGGGATGGCCGCAATCGCATATTTCCATGGTCTTGCAGGTTTCGACAAGGGTCGCATCGTACGGATCCCCGCCGACCACCCACTTCTTATTGGTGTGCGCTGTCAGGGTTGTTCCCCCCGGACGCGACGCGCCGCCTGTCCAGAGGATGGGGTTGTTGAGCTGATTGCCTTCCTGGTCCTTTGTCATGATGAAGACACGGCCCCATCGCGTGGCATTGATCTGTTTTGTCATCGGGATTTTTGCGCTGATATTGTCAAATCCCCAGATGTAGTAAGTGTATTCACCCGATGGCACCATCTTGCCGTCGTTGTCCTTACCGCTCCAGGTGATTTCATTCTTTCCCACATCGAGCTGTATAGCCTCAGATGCATAGACGCAGGTATCGATCTTGTTGACATAATGCCAGCCAAGATATCCATTCTGGACTTTACTGATTTTCGCAGCCCGATCTTGAGTGTTGATTATCAGATACGTGCTCGAAGGCGTCCCGGTGATAGTGACCGGAATTGTCAGTGTTTCGCCCGTAAAGTCGTACGGTACGACAGCAGGCGAAGAAATTTTCATCGGTGTAGGAGCAAATTCTGTGGCAAAAACCGTTGCAGAAACTGTCATCAGCACAACAAATAAAAACCACTTTTTCATGATTCCTCCCTTGTGCTTTATACATCCAACCATAGCCAAATTCATACATCTAACCATAGTTAAATTTACTCCGAACCGAAGCCCCCCTTTCTATATTATATTGTTAATATTAGTTTTATATAATCTATGCGGAATTTTCCGAGCACTATGTATAATATGGATGTTTTAATAAAAAATATTTTAATATCCAAAAGTCAAGTGTTTTTCTTGTGAGGCCAATCTCGTGTTGAAAAACTCTCCCGAAAAATATTTCCGGATGAAAATCCTGCCCGTATGAGTCTTCGCGCCAGTTCCCCCCTGCCCCTGCCACCGCACCGGAGTTCATCCGCTGCAATGAACACAGCGTGGCACGATGCGGCAAAGCCGATGTGGGCAGGGCGCTCCCAATCCCTTCAACCCGTCTACGACAGTCAGCTTTACGATTCCTCAGCCAGGAAACGTCACCATCGATATCTACAACGCTGCAGGCCAGAAGGTTGCCGCCGTTGCCGATGGTTTCATGAGCGCCGGAAACCATTCCGTGACATGGGATGCATCCGGTTTTTCGGCAGGCGTTTACTTCTATACCGTAAAAGCCGGCTACGTTTCAAAAACAATGAAGATGACACTGCTTAAGTAATTTCCCCCCCTTTTAAGCATGTTAAACACAGAAAGGCCCGGTTTCATGGGCCTTTCTGTGTTTTATAATTATATTATGTAATACTATTTCAATATGTAAAAATAATTATACCTATAAAAAATATCGCTATTAGCGAAATAAACGTTGACATATTCGCTAAATATTGTATATTATGTATCACTTGGTCCTATATATGGTCTATGCCGCATTTTTTATGTGAGCAGTAAAACTGCTTGAGAGTTGTTACAACAACTCAAAATTTTGGGGCATCGATAAGGTGTAGGATGGTTTTTCTCCTCCTCTTTTCGATGTCACTCAAAGCAGCTTGGCGATACTGCTGCTTCAAATAAAATTGTGAGGACAAAAGAAATGATAACCTAACCTTTCTAAGCGGCGATCTGTCAACATTCATGGAAATAACCATGATTGGCAGGTAGAAAGGTTAAAAGAAATGAGAAACCAAGTATCATTTCTCGTTAAATGGGTTCTGAAATTTCTATGGAAACATAGAAAAATCATTATCCAAATAATCATTAAATTTATTGAATTGTTTAATGATTATTAACTTACTCACAATTTTACTTAAATTCTTATGGAGATAATTATGATAAATGAAGCTTTACGATTATTAAGAGTATTTCATGATTTAAAGGCTAATGAGTTGGCAAAAAAATTATCAATCTCACAAAGCTATCTATCTGAAATTGAAAACAATAAAAAAACACCTTCACTTGAACTAATTAAAAAATATTCGGAGGTTTTTAAAGTAAAGCCCTCGACAATATTATTTTTTTCTGAACAATTTGATAATTTAAATCAAGAAATAAAAGAAAAATTTAAAACAAAAATTAAAAAAACTACAAGAAAAAAAATTATATCCCTTCTTCAAGGTATAGAAAATGGGCAATACTATTAAAACATATAAGCTCGAACAAAGTCCCTTATATCATATTTCAAATAAAAGAAAGCTATGCACATTATTAGGGACGTCATTATCTGAAGTAAAATTATATTGAAAAAAAAGCATTATAAAATTTACCTTAAAAAAGATAAAAAAGGTAAAGAAAGAACAATTTGTGAACCAGTTGATAAAATAAAGAAAATACAAAAAAGGTTACAAATTCTTATTTCTCGCATAGAATTACCATATTATTTATTCTCAGGTAAAAAAGGCTTTTGTTATGTAGATAATGCAAAGTTTCATATTAACGCAAATAATCTTATAAACATAGATATAAAATCATTCTATCCAAATTGCAAACGGGAATATATATTTAAATTATTTCGTTATAAATATCTTATGTGTGAAGATGTTGCCTGGTTTTTAACAGATTTGGTTGTATATAATGACTATTTACCGACTGGAAGTCCAACAAGTCAAATAGTAGCATTTTGGGCT
Organism: bacterium; assembly: GCA_021372535.1. Classification (NCBI taxonomy): domain Bacteria; species bacterium. The sequence goes on along the minus strand of JAJFUH010000018.1, from coordinate 28,053 downwards.
TACAAAGACATGTTCGATAAAATGAATAAATATGCCCATACAAATGGTTTAATATTTAGTGTTTTTGTAGACGATATTACTTTTTCTTCTGATAAATCAATTTCAAAAACATTGTCTTATCAAATAGGAAAAGAACTTAAAAGAAATGGACATTCAATGAAAGAGGAAAAAACAAAGTTTTTTTCTAAAAAAAGATATAAAATTGTTACAGGATGTATGATTTCCCCTGATAATGATTTAAAGGTTCCGAATAGACTAAGGAAAAAAATAGTAGATGATTTAAACGCTTATAATATAAACGCCTCTCTTCAATTGAAAAAATCAATTTTAGGTAAAATACAGGCCGCTCAACAGATAGAACCTAATCTTTTCATTTCGACTAAACAAAAAATAATGAATAATTGTTAATAAAAATTAAATTTTATAAACGCATCTATATCACAATTATACATTTGAATGAATTACAACAGTGTATATATAAATATTTAAATTCACCCCCCTTCCCCTTCAGTCCTTTTTCCTCAGCAAGTACAAAAGGAAGTTGTTTCGCTGCTCCAGTGTAATCCTGCACCATACAAAGGAAGTATATTCAAAGGACATGAAGAGGGCTATACTTTCGGTTAGTATAGCCATTAATTTATCCGTAGGGGCAATTCATGAATTGCCCCTCCATAATGAAAATTATCCAAAAAAAGGCACCCCGCTCCGGAGTGCCTTTTTTATACATTTTTATCTCTATCGCCAATGAACACTTACACCGTCATGACCTCTTTTTCCTTCACAGCGATCACCTGGTCGACTTCGGTAATATGTTTGTCGGTGATCTCCTGGGCTTCCTTTTCGCCCCGGTGGAGGTCATCCTCGGTGATCTTGCTGTCCTTTTTCATCACCCGCATCTTTTCGATGGCGTCACGGCGGATGTTGCGGATTGCGACCTTGGTGTCCTCGCCCAGTTTCTTTACAAGCTTGAGAATGTCCTTGCGGCGTTCCTCGGTGAGCTGCGGAATGGGCAGACGTATCACATGGCCGTCGCTGTTCGGAGTGAGGCCGAGATCGCTCGCCTGAATCGCCTTCTCGACATCGCCAATGAGGTTCTGCTGGAACGGCTGGATCATGATCGTTTTCGAATCCGGAACCGAAATATTCGCCACATGGTTCAGCGGAGTCGGCGTCCCGTAATAATTCACCTTGATCGTATCGAGCAGGGAGGCGGAAGCTCTGCCGGTTCGTATCGTTGACAGTTCATGGCTGAGGTGTTCGACGGCTTTTTTCATATGTTCGACCGTAACAGCACGCAAGTCCTTATCCATGCTCTACCTCCTTTACAATCGTTCCGACCTGTTCACCCCGTACAACCCTGAGAAGAGCGCCCTCTCTGGTGAGGTTGAACACAATGATGGGAATATGATTTTCTCTGCACATTGCAATCGCGGTTGCATCCATAACTCCGAGATTCCGTTTGAGAACCTCGGTATAGGAAATAACGTCGAACTTTTTCAGTGACGGATCGAGCACGGGATCGCCCTCGTAAACCCCGTCGACCTTGGTGCCCTTGAGTATGACATCGGCGTCGATCTGGGCAGCCCTGAGCGATGCGGCGGTATCGGTGGAAAAATAGGGATTGCCGGTGCCGCCCGAAAAGATAACCGTATGGCCCTTGGACAGGTAGCTGACAGCCTTTTTGCGGACAAACGGCTCCACAAGCCCGGTCACGGGGAGCGAGGACATGTGGCTTGCGGTGAGCCCCTGCTGTTCGAGCGCATCGCGGAGCGCAAGGCCGTTGATCATGGTCGCAAGCATGCCCATGCTGTCCGCGGTGCTGCGGTCCATTCCCTTCGAGGAAGCCTTGAGCCCGCGGAAAATGTTTCCTCCGCCGATAACGATGGCGATTTCGACTCCCGTGTCATGGACAGCCCTTATCTGGCTGCAGAAGCTCGTCATGGCTGCGGAGTCAAACCCGTACCCGAGCTTCCCGGAGAGAGCCTCGCCGGAAAGCTTGAGCAGTATCCTCCTGTAGGGTTCCATGTACTTATGCCCCGACCTGGAAACGGGCAAACTGCTTGATGACGATGTTTTCCCCGATCTTGCCGGTCAGTTCGCTGAGCAGGTCCTTGACCGTCTTCTTCTTGGTCTCGTCGCGGATATATATCTGATCCAAAAGACAGGCTTCGGAATAGAATTTTTTGATGCGGCCGTCAACGATTTTATCGACAAATTCCGGTTTTTTACCCTCGTTCAGCGCCTGGGCTTTATAAATCTCGCGTTCCTTCGCCACAACCGCCGGATCGAGATCCTCGGAGGATATGGCAAGCGGCGCCGCTGCGGCAATATGCATCGCAACATTCTGGGCAAAAGTCTGAAATTCTTCATTCCGGGATACAAAATCGGTTTCGCAGTCCACCTCAACCATGGTGGCAAGCCTTGAACCATGATGTACATACACCGCTATGTATCCGTGTTTTGTCTCGCGGCCTGAACGTTTCTGGGCTGAAGCAATGCCTTTCTCACGGAGAATATCCGCCGCTTTCTCCATGTTGCCATTGGCTTCGATGATCGCCTTTTTACAGTCCATCATGCCCGCTCCGGTTTTCTCACGGAGAGCCATGACATCTTTTGAGGAAACATCCATAGGTACAATTCCTTTCATACTATATGAAAAAGGAAAAATTCGGCAGTAATTCCTGCCACTTCCCTGTTCTCAATTCTCTTTTCTCAGCCGGCTGCTTCCTTGCTAATTATTTCTTTTCCTTCGGCATCGACCTTCTTCTGAGGCCGCCTGGGTCTGGATCGATGACGGGCAGCGCCTTTATCCTCTTCATCCTCGACCGGTTTCGGTCTCTTACGGATGGGTTTTTTGGATTCCTTGAGCACATCGTCAGGTTCTTCAATGACTTCATCCTCGTCGCCGACGAGCTCTTTGGGTTCCTTAGCGGCTGCCAGACGACGTTTTGCCCGTGCTTCCTCCCGCGCGGCTTCTTCGGCGAGTTCTTCCTTTTCGGCCAGAGCGGCTTCATCGACACGCAACTGCAGACCCTCGAGAATGGATGCGGTGATTTTCGAGAGGAGAAGCTGTATCGAACGAATCGCATCATCATTTCCGGGAATCGGGAATGTTATGGGATCAGGATCGCAGTTTGTATCGAGAATCGCACAGATAGGTATACCGAGACGGTTTGCCTCGTTGACCGCAATTTTTTCCTTTTTCGTGTCAACAATAATAAGCAGACCGGGAATCCTGTTCATGTTACGGATGCCATCGAGCACCTGGGTCAGACGGTCACGGTGTTTTTCATGAGTCAGCACCTCTTTTTTGGTGAGATGCTCGTAGGTCCCGTCGCCAGCCATTTTTTCGAGATGTTCCAGCCGCTTGACACTCTGTCTGATTGTCCTGAAATTGGTAAGCATGCCGCCGAGCCAGCGATTGGTCACGAAAAACTGGTTACTCTTGATCGCTTCATCTTTGATGATCGTTGCGGCCTGGGGTTTCGTTCCGACAAAAAGTATTGATTCGCCTTTTGCTGCTGTCTCACGGACGGCATCACAGGCGTTTTTGAGCATCTGCTGGGTTTTCTGGAGGTCAATTATGTAGATGTTGTTGCGTTCGGTAAAAATGAACTTTTTCATCTTGGGGTTCCAGCGCCTGGTCTGGTGACCGAAATGCACACCGGCCTCAAGAAGTTCCTGGATAGTCACTTCCGACACGGTTGAATCCTCTTTTTAAACTGTTTATGCCTCCGTTCCGATCATTCGACGGGCAACCGCTGGGCGGCAACAACCCTGTCGTCCCGGAACGTGTGAATTTGATACAACACATTACCGTTTGGAGAACTGGTATGCTCTTCGGGCGCCAGCCAAACCGTACTTTTTGCGCTCTTTGACCCGCGGGTCACGGGTAATGAGCCCGGCACGTTTCAGAACCTGCCTCAACTCGGGGTTCATTTCGATCAACGCTCTCGATATGCCGTGCCTCAGCGCGCCTGCCTGCCCGCTCAATCCGCCGCCTCTGATATTTGCCAGAACATCGACCTTGCCGAGCTGCTCGGTCAGTTCAAGCGGCTGTTCAATAAAGGGAAGTGCAGACTCACGGCGGAAGTACTCTTTCACTCCCTGTCCGTTGACGAGAATTTTACCGGTACCTGACTTGAGCCGGATACGGGCTATTGCGTTTTTACGCTTCCCTGTAGCCATATAAAAGGTTTCAGCCAAGAGATATCCTCCTTTCAGGCTGTATAATACTATCGTAAATCATCGGAGCTGTTTTTACTGTCTTTTTATTACGCATATCGCTTAATAAATACTTCGCCGAGTAACGGATTATATCTCGAACGGTACAGGTTTCTGCGCCGCATGCCGGTGACTCGGTCCCGTGTAAACATGCAGTTTACGGTACATCTGACGGCCGAGAGCATTGTGAGGGAGCATGCCCTTGATGGCTTTCTCGACTATACGGCCGGGATTGTTTTCACGCAGCTTCCTCAATGTGACATGCCCGGAATGCCCGGCATAACGGCTCTGGATAAAATACTTTTTCTTATCCTCTTTCAGGCCGGTCAATACTACCTTGTCGGCATTGATGATAATGACATAATCCCCGGCATCCATATTCGGCTGGAAAATCGGCTTTTTCTTTCCCCGCAGGATTGTGGCAACCTCCGTGGCAAGCCTTCCCAGCACTTTACCCTCAGCGTCGACGACATACCATTTACGTTCGACATCATCAGGTTTTGTTACATAGGTTTTCATGCCCGATTACTCCTTTTCGGTCTATCGCTCTGAACTCCATAATATTCCATGATACAGAGTTTACAAATATAATGAAAAGAAAAAATAATGTCAAGCTTCTTCAATAAAGATTACCTATTTCTTTCCCGTAATAATTAATGATCCTAATTATTTTGAAGTGTCGTAATGCTGACTGAGAGATTCGTTTTTTTTCAATAACTAAACTTCTTTATGTTAAAAATATAATAGAACAATGAAACTTATTACCAATGATATAGTATAAAAAGTAGTAAAATTTCACTTGACATGCAAACAAGGATAATATATAAATCTTTTTAACTAGAACGCAATTTTACAACAAATGAGTTTTTTATGTCAAAGAGTTACGCAAAAAATTTCTTAACCAATGTAATTTTTAGAATAGATTTCTCACCAATTCTAAAAATCGACACTGAATTACCCATTGAATTACAAGAAAAAGTCAGAATGGAATTTCCAGAATATAATAACAAAATAGAAAATTTAATACAAACAACGAAATTACCTGATGGTGAAATAAAACTTGAACGACCAGGTATTCATAATATTCATAGAATATACAATCCCAAGAAAAACAAGACTATTTTAATCCAATATAATTTTGTATCACTTGAAAATCAAAAATATATAAATTTTCATGATTTTAAAAATGATGTTAAAAATTTATATGATGTATTTTCTGTTATTTATCGACCTTTGAACATTAAAAGAATTGGTCTAAGATACATTAATGAAATAATTATTAGGACTGGTAATCCATTAGAATGGAATAATTATATAAACACCAAATTAATTTCTCCAATAGATTTTTTCAATGATAAAGATACATTGTCGAGAATCATGACAACTTCAACTATTAATAAAGAGGATTTAAGTATTAACTATATTTGTGGTATATACAATCCAGAATACCCAGCAAAAATATCAAGAAAAGAATTTATTATTGATATTGATTGTTATTCCCATGATTATGATGAAAATAGAGTGATTGAGTTTCTGGATAAAGCGAGAAAAGAAGCCAAATTATTATTTGAAAAAAGCATTAAAAAAGATTTGAGAAGCCTAATGGAGGTTAACAATGAATCACAAATATCTTGATGAAAAAGATAAACATTCACCAGAATCATTTTCATACGGAAATGAAGATGTTTCTATTGATAATGACAAACATTATGATTCAATAATTGATTCTAGTGATTCTAGCAGATACAGGAAAATAAGAGCAAAATCTAAGATAATAGGTCATGTTCAAGAGTAAAATTGAAAAACCTTATGTATTTCATGACAGAGAGAGAATATGTCAAGGTGATATATTGAGAGATTTCTCTTTCTATTATATTAATTCAACAAATGAAGTAATTAAAGGTTTTTATAATTATATTATTATAATTACACAAGATTGTGATCTAAAAAGTTATTTTGAGAAAAAAAATAATACAGATGAGAATGAATTCTTTAATCAATTTGTACCAAGTATATTATTTATTCCTGCCTTCCCGTTGGATATTATTAAAGAAGGCGAACATTTAATTGGTATCTATAAAATAAAACAGGAACGACTAAATTCTAGCAAAATAGATAGGATTAAAAAGCAAAACGAAACAAGATATCATTTTTTACCAAGTTATAAGGATTACCAAATACCAGAATTGATTATTGATTTTAAATTATATTACACTGTATCATTTGATTATACTCTAATCCATTATATTAATTATTATTTAGGAACCGTTAATGAAATTTATAGAGAAAGATTATCACAAAGATTTGCAGATTATCTTAATAGAATAGGCCTCCCAGTATAATATTATTCTGTTTATCTTTTATGTTGTTAACTACCTTAATGTTCTGTATGTTAAATGTGCGTTTAGATTTAGCCTTTTTTGAATTCTTTCAATAGTATCCTCGCTTTTATTTTTTTAATACCTAATTTACTACCAACTTCGATGATTAATTTTATAAAAGTCTCTGCCAATCATTAAAATCTCAAACGCTATTGTTTATGCCAATAATTCAATTTTAACCTTTTTTATTTATCTGCAGTTTATTTCTTTCCATGACTTTCTTAATACAAATTTCTTTTCCCAATATACCTCACATTCTCTCGAATATCTTTCCGGGATTCTGTTTCACATACCCTTCGAGCTCGAGACTGGTAAGCTCGTAGAGCACCTCCGGAACCGGCTTTCCGAGCCGCACACAGATATCATCGATATGAAGCGGGCCTTTTTCGATGATTTTCAGTATTTCCCCTCCTGCTCCGGGCGGCAAGGGCCGCTGCATCACGGGTGGCGCTGATGAAATACCGTTCGGAGAGTTCGGTGCAGTCTTCCCGATGAGCGGGAGGATATGGGCGATATTCGTAACCGGATGCGCGCCCTTCGTAAGCAGCCCGTTGCTTCCCTCGCTCGTGCGGGATGTAGCGTTACCCGGAACGGCAAAAAGCTTCCTTCCGGCCCTCATCGTCAGATCGGCGGTTATGAGCGCCCCGCTTTTAACCGGGGCTTCCACGACGACAGTGCCGAGGGAAAGACCGACAATCACCGCATTGCGGGCAGGAAAATTTCCCCGCAGCGGCTCGATACCCATGGGAAAATGGCTGACCAGACATCCCTTCTGAAGTATATCCTGCGCGAGTTTACGGTTTTCATGGGGATACAGGATATCGACGCCGCAGCCGAAAACCGCGGCGGTCTTTCCGCCATGATCAAGCGCTGTACGATGAGCGGTTGCGTCTATCCCCGCCGCCATGCCGCTGACAACGCACAGGCCGGCGTTCACCGCTCCGCCCGTGAGGTTCCGGGTCATGATGATGCCGTAATCGGATGGTCTCCGCGTACCGACAAACGCCAGAGACTGTTCGGACAGCACCGACACATCGCCGCGGACAAAAAGAACCGGCGGTGCGGATGTAAACTTGTTGAGAAGAGGGGGATAATCCTTCGAGATTCTGGTCAGGAGCTGTGCACCGCACTTTTCCATGAGCTGTTTCTGCCCGCTCACGAAGGTTTTACGGTCATATGTGCGGATGGCGTGTACGAGCTTCGGCCCGACGCCCTCCATATCGAGCAGCTCTTTATCGGAAGCGCCGAACACTCCCGAAGGCGTACCGAACCGCAGAACGAGACGGGCATATGTCTTGGCGCCGACTCCGGGTACGCCGAAAAGCGCAAGAATATCCTCCTGTTCTTCTTCCATAAATTCAAAAACCGCCTGCTGTTCCTGCTATTATTGAACGTGAATTCCGACCGATTCGACAGCTTTACCGAGACGGTATATCAGCCTTTCCATACCGTCGCCGCTGACCGCCGAGACGGCATATGCCTCGATTCCCGTACCGAACCCGGGAACAGTTCGCGGAGTATCGGCCGGAAAGAGATCCGTTTTCGTCAGCGCAACAAACTTTGGTTTGTGTATCAGCCCGGGGCTGTAGAGTTCGAGCTCGCTCAGAAGTTTATGATAGACCGCCGCGGGGTCTTCCTCGGTACACTCTATGAGAAAAAGGAGTATCTTCGTCCGCTCGATATGGCGGAGAAACTGGAAACCGAGCCCCTTGCCCTCGTGCGCTCCCTCGATAATCCCCGGAATGTCCGCCATGACAAAGCTCTTCATCTCATCGTAGCGCACGATTCCGAGATGAGGTTCGAGTGTCGTGAAGGGATAATCCGCGATCTTCGGGTGTGCGGCGGAAACCCTCGACAGGAGCGTCGATTTCCCCGCATTCGGGAAACCGACAAGTCCCACATCGGCAAGGAGTTTCAGTTCGAGCAGCAGGTGTTTTTCTTCCCCGCGAATCCCCTGATCGGCATGACGGGGTGTCTGATTCGTCGAAGTGGCGAAGCGGGCATTCCCCCGTCCTCCGCGTCCGCCCTTTGCCACAGTGACACGGTCGGTCTCTTCCGAAAGGTCGGCCAGTATAACGCCGGTTTCTTCATCCCGTATGATCGTGCCGGGCGGAACGGGGATTACAATATCCGCCCCGGACTGGCCGTGCTTCTGAGCGCCCTGGCCGTGTTTCCCCGATTCGGCTTTAAAGTGCTGACGGTATTTGAACCGTATGAGAGTGTTCTCGTTCGTGTCAACAACAAACACGACGCTTCCACCGTCGCCGCCGTCGCCGCCGTCCGGTCCGCCTTTCGGGACAAATTTCTCACGGCGGAAGGAAACGATTCCGTTACCGCCTGCTCCCGCTTTTACATATATACGAGCCTCGTCTATGAACATGATTTACATTCCATCGATAACGGCATCGGCGAATTCGCTGGTCGACAGTTTTGTCGCGCCTTTTACGAGCCGTTCGAGATCATAGGTGACCGTTTTATGTATGATGGCTTGTTCGAGCGCCCTGTATATGAGATCGGAGGCAGCCTGCCAGCCGATGTACTCGAGCAGCAGGCATCCGGACAGGATCAGCGAAGAGGGATTGGCGGCGTTCTTGCCGCGGTATTTCGGCGCCGTTCCGTGGGTTGCCTCGAAGACTCCGATGGAATCCCCGATATTTGCTCCGGGCGCCATGCCGATACCTCCAACCTGTGCGGCGCATGCGTCGGAGAGGTAATCGCCGTTCAGATTGGTCGTCGCAATGACATCGTATTCGGCAGGCCGTAACAGTATCTGCTGAAACATGGAGTCGGCGATACGGTCTTTTATCAGAATCCGGCCTTCGGGAGTTTTACCGTCATATTTTTCATATACCTCGGCTTCGGTTATGGTCTCATGGGGAAATTCGTCCCGGGCAAGCTCGTAACCCCATTCACGGAAAGCGCCCTCGGTGTATTTCATGATGTTACCCTTGTGGACGAGTGTCACCGATTCGCGTTTGTTCGCAATGGCGTATTCAATCGCCTTCCGGACCAGCCGTTTTGAGCAGGTGGCGCTGATTGGCTTTATACCGATACCTGAATCGGGCCTGATTTCGATTCCGAGCTTGTTTTTGAGAAAACCCATCAGGCTTACCGCTTCCGCCGAAGCCCGCTGCCACTCGATACCCGCATATACATCTTCGGTATTCTCACGGTAAATGACCACATCGAGTTTTTCGGGCTCGCATACGGGGGACGGCGTTCCCTTGAAATAGCGTACCGGCCTGACACAGGCGTAAAGGTCGAGCTTCTGCCTGATCGTAACGTTGAGGCTGCGGAATCCCTCTCCTACCGGGGTAGTGAGCGGGCCCTTTATTGCCACGACGAAATGCCTGATGGCATCGAGCGTTTCCCGGGGAAGCCATTCGCCGGTTTTTTCAAACGCTTTTTCGCCCGCCAGAATCTCCACCCATGCAATTTTATTCTCTCCGTTATACGCTTTTTCAACGGCCGCATCGAGGACCCTTCTCGAAGCTTTCCAGATATCGGGCCCGATGCCATCTCCCTCGATGAACGGTATTACGGGATTGTTCGGAACATTCAGCCGGTCATTTCTGACCGATATCGTTTTTCCTCCGCTTTCAAGTTCGATTCTGGTGTAGTCCACTCATAAACTCCTTTAAGTTATTGTAAAATATAAAATAAGCATCGACACACAGTGTTTGAGTATTATATTCTTTCATTTACAGCGTAAAATCCCCGTGCTTCTGGAGATGCGCCACAAGACCGCCGTCCTCGAGTATCGTCCGCATGATCCCCGGCAGAGGCGGAAATGTCAGGGTGAAACCCTTCGTCAGGTCTTTCACCGTGCCTTCGGCGAGGTCGACCTCGATCTCGTCGCCGGCCTCGATCCCCGATGTATCGCACTGGATGACCGGAAGCCCGACATTGATGGCGTTGCGGAAGAATATCCGCGCGAACGACTGCGCTATCACGGCGGAAACACCGGCAAGCTTTATGATAGTCGGCGCATGCTCGCGCGAGGAGCCGAGCCCGAAGTTGCTCCCTCCGACGACAAAATCACCCTTCTGCACCTTCGCGGCGAATTCCGGGTCAGCGTCCTCGAGCACATGTTTTGCCAGCTCCGGCAGGTTTGAACGGAGATGAAAGAGCCGTCCGGGAGCGATGAGGTCTGTCGAGATGTTATCGCCGAATGTCCATGCTTTTCCATTCATTGTCATATTACAAAACCTCCCGCGGATCTGAAATTTCTCCGGTGAGTGCGCTCGCAGCGCAGGTTGCCGGGCTTGCAAGATAGATAAAGCTTTCCGGGTTGCCCATCCGTCCCTTGAAATTACGGTTCATCGTGGACAGGCATTTCTCGCCGTCACCGAGAATGCCCTGGTGAACGCCCACGCAGGGACCGCATCCCGGTGTGTTGATGGATGCCCCTGCATCGTTGAAAACCGCAAGCAGCCCCTCTTCGAGCGCCTGACCGTAGATCGTGCGCGAGGCGGGAACGACGATGAGACGGGTTTTCGGGTGACGTTTTCTGCCCCTGAGAATCTCCGCCGCTATCCTGAGGTCTTCGAGGCGGCCGTTGGTGCAGGTGCCGATGAAAACCTGGTCGATTTTCTCGCCTTTTGCCTCGCCGATGGTTCTGACATTGTCCACACGGTGCGGGTATGCCACCATGGGGACAAGGTTCGAGACATCCATTTCGATGACACGCTCGTAGACTGCATCGGGGTCGGGTCTTATCTCGCGATAATCTTCGCTGCGCCCCTGAGATTCGAGAAACCGCTTCGTCACAGAGTCCGAGGCGATCAGCCCCGCTTTTGCGCCCGCTTCGACCGCCATGTTCGAGAGCACCATTCGCTCGTGGTACGGCATGGCCTCGATTGCGCTTCCCCCGAATTCGAGCGCCTTGTAGGTCGCCCCGTCCGCGGTGATCTGCCCGATGAGCGAGAGGATGAGGTCCTTGGCATACACCCCTTTCGGGAATGAGCCCGAAACATCGATCCTGATGCTCTCCGGAACCTTCATCCACGTTTTTCCGAGGGCGATGCCGACCGCGACATCGGTCGAGCCCATTCCGGTCGAGAACGCCGCCATCGCGCCGCCCGTGCAGGTGTGCGAATCCGCGCCGATGAGCACATCTCCCGGCTTGAGCCAGCCCTCGCTGATAACCTGGTGGCAGACACCGTCCCCGATGTCGGACAGGCAGGCGCCGGTCTTTTCGGCAAAACCCCTGAGAAGCATGTGGTCGTTCGCGAGCTCCTTGCGCGCCGCGGGCGCCGAGTGATCGATAAAGAGCACCGTGCTTTCGGGATGAGCCGCCCTGATCATGCCGAGTTTTTCGAGCTGACGGACTGCGAGCGGCCCCGTACCGTCCTGTGTGAGGCACACATCGACCGTAATTATGGCGAGCTCACCGGCGTGAACCTCGTTGTCGGCGTGCGCGCTCAGTATTTTTTCCGCAAGTGTGAGTCCCATTCTTTTCCCTATGCGTTTGCACTGTTTCAGGTATGAATATCAGAAAAAGTAATAATAATTTAGATAATATACAAAATAATATATGATTCGTGCAGCAGTATCAGCGATTCATTCTATTCAGTTCCTCCAGCCAGCCCTGGGCGCTTCCAAACGGCATAATATCATATACCCCCGGATAAAGCTTGTCGGTACAGTAATAATCGGGTTTTTTCGCGATGATTTCTTCAACGAGCTTTTTCGATTTCTCTTCCTGTTTTCGTATATGATACACCGCCGCGAGATACCAGCGGGCATCGAGGTTATCAGGATCGAGCTCCAGGGCCTTCAGAAATTCTTTTTCCGACTTTTCTCCGCCGTATATCTCGTAACCGGGATTATGAATGTCCTCTGTAAAATACGCCGTACCGAGAAGGAAGTGTCCAAAAGCGCTGTTCGGGTTGTCTTCGAGAAATTTTTTCGCGGCGACCATGCGTTCGTAGCGCACATCGTTCATAATGAAAATTTCAATGTCCGCGACCGGCTCGAAGTCTGTAAAATGCCATGTAACGGTATCTCCTTCGAGGGTGAATCCTTCCGGCGAAATCTTCGTGATCTGGTCGAAGGGAATGTTTATCAGCCGTATCCGGAACTGGGCATCCTGTATGGTATCCTTCCAGTATGCCCCCGTTTTCACGATATATTTGAAATAGAGGTCCGAAAAGGTACTGAGACCGAATGGATTGACCCGTATGGCATAGTCATTGAACACGGTAATTTTTTTGCCCGTGGAATCGAAGGGCACGCTGAACACTTTCCACCACGGCATTTCTTCGCCGGAGATTTCCGAGAAATTCGGGTCAACCGGCAGCGTCGTGACCTTGAAATTCATCCCGTAGGTTCCGGCGCCGAAATAGTCAAAATCACTTTCCCATCCTCGCGGGAAACCAACCTGAACGGTATCCGGCGGGCCCTCGTTTAAAAGATTGAATTCACAATGTACACTAGCCCCTTTGCTGCTGAGCATTATTCGAACATTTTCCGAAACCAGCCGTACCGGAACATCGTCACGGGGCTGTATCGTTTTCCCGACAGCGCGCACGGGGGCTTCGTTTGCCATCAGAGAACAGGCAAATCCGGTGAGCGAAACGAGTAGTATCCCGAAAACCATGCATTTTTTCATAACAATTACCCCGGATTTATCTGAAAATAGTCTTAAACAATTTCACCACGGAGACACGGAGATACGGAGAAAAGCTGTTATTTATTTGAATATGCTTTTTCATCCTTCGTTCTGACCAATGATGGTTATGAGAGTTATTGGTAAAAAAACAAATCCGCGTCAATCCGCCCGATCCGCGAAAATCCGCGTTCTATAAATCTTTTAAAGAAATCGGGCTCCGTATGATACGGGATGTTAACGACATTCCGGGAATATCTTCCCCGGATTCAGTATATCGTCCGGATCATAGGCACGTTTGACCCTCTTTTCGAAATCCATGGTCGCCTCGTCGAGCTCGATTCCCAGATAGGGGCGCTTGGTGATTCCGATACCGTGTTCCCCGGACAGCGTCCCGCCTACACGGACTGTCTCGCGGAACAGATCGACAATCGCTTCCTCGACACGGGCTATCTCGTCCGGCTTCTTCCAGTGGGTCATGAAATTGATATGGAGGTTCCCGTCGCCCGAATGCCCGAAGGTAACCACCTTGACATCTCTCCTCCTGCCGAGTTCCTCGACAAACGAAGCCATATCGGGGATTCGCGACAGGGGTACGCAGATATCCTCGTTGAACTTGAGCGGAGCGATCTTCGCGATAGCCGGTGAGAGCGATGTTCTGAGCTTCCAGAGCGCTTCACGGTCTTTCGAGGTTTTTGCGCTCTTCAGATCGAGCGGGTTAAAACGGCCGAGCGCTTCGAGCAGAACCTCGTGCCCGAGCGCAATCTCCTCCTTGTCGCCGTCCAGTTCGGCAATGAGCAGCGCCCCCGTTTCATCGGGCACTGTCATTTCGGCATATTCGAGCACGGTGTCGATGCAGCTTCTGTCCATGAACTCGAGAACCGAGGGCCGGACACCGGACAGAAGCGCCGCATTCGAAGCCCGCGCGGTTTCCATGAGCGACCTGTAGAGCGCGAGCACGGTTATCCTGCTTTCGGGCAGCGGGATGAGCCGGACTGCAACCTCGGTGATGATACCGAGCGTTCCTTCGGAGCCGATAAGGGTAGCACCGACATCGAACGGCGACTCACGGTCGGTGTAGACGCCGGTTCTGACAATATCTCCCCGAGCCGTGACAAAAACGAGCCCGGCGACGAAGTGCTTCGTGAGCCCGTACTTCACGCAGCCGAGCCCGCCCGCCGATTCGGCGACATTCCCGCCGATTGTCGAAAAATGCGCGGATGCCGGTTCTGGCGGATAAAATAGTCCTTTACGGGCAGCAGCTTTCTGGAAATCGCCGGTTATGACTCCCGGTTCGAGGTAACCGAGGCGGTCTTCCTCGCTGATACGGATGATACGGTTCATCCGCTCCGTGTTGATGACCACACCCCCGCGGACGGGGATCGAGCCGCCGGTCTGACCGCTACCCGCTCCGCGGGCAACCACGGGTATGGAGCGTTCGGCGCAGAGCTGTGCCACCAATGCCGTATCGTTCGTGCCGGTTACGAGCACCATCGCATCGGGAACGGCTTTTGAGGGCTGGGCATCGTATGAATAGGCAATGAGCTCATCGGGATCGGTAACAACCTGTTCCGGCCCGAGAATATTGCGTAATTTCTGAATCACATCGGCTGGTATCATCGGGGCTCACACAAGAAAACACATATTCGGATTATTCATGATACTATTTAACCATAAAGACACATAAAATATTATTAATACTACCCTTCAGTGACAATTAATCGACCACATCTTTAAAATTATGAAAAACTAATCCGCGAAAATCCGCGTTCTATTTAAAAGCGTGGTGAAAAACTCTACATGTCTGAATTTTGGCTGTCAAGGGTCGGCACGAAGTGCCGATTTACATGCCCTTGACAGCAACAAAACAATACATTTCATTATCGGGCGTGGGAAAAAGACACTTTTTCACCGCCCTCTTAAATCTCTTAATAGATACGGAATCCGGTTCAGCATTTCTTTTTGTTAAAATATGTCCGGAGCTTTTTTCCCACAATGTCATGAACGAAATCGCTTATATCGCCGCCATGTTTGGCGACTTCCTTGACAACAGAGGAATTAAGGTATATGTACTCGACCGAGGGCATGAGAAAAACACTCTCGATATCCCGGGCGAGATTACGGTTGGTCAGGGCGATCTGGAGCTCGTATTCGAAGTCCGTCACCGCGCGCAGGCCGCGGATGAGCGCGGTCGCTCCCACTTTCCGGGCAAGATCGACAGTCAGGCATTCGAAGCCGATCACCTCTATGTGTTCAGTATCGTATTCTTCATGAATTACCTGCTTCACAAGATCGATCCGCTCCTCGAAACTGAAAAACGGCTGTTTTAAAGGATTGGATGCAACACCGATCACAAGCCTGTCGAAAATTCGCACAGCCCGCGAAACCACATCCATGTGCCCTTTGGTAATAGGATCAAAAGTCCCCGGATATAACGCTATTCTCACGACGACGGTACCTCCATGTCAAAAATACACTAAAAAACTCCGGTGAATACCGGTTCAAACGATCTTCTTTAAAAAATTCTCTTTGTCCCTCAGTCCCTCTGACTCTTTGCCCCTTCGCTCTTTCCTGTCATTCCGGCGTAAAAATGACAAGACGGGTATCTCCGTAACGGCGGTTGAAAATCTGTTTTAAAGCTCCGGATGCACCGGGAATTTCTTCGTTATGGCGAACGGTCAGCGCCATGATGCCATGAACGGCGAGGATGCCGCCCTTGTCCACCGCATCGAGGGTTATCACACCAAGCCCGTGTTCGTAGGGTGGATCAGCAAAGATAAAATCGAATCGGCTGCCCGCTTCCCGTAACTTCCCGATAGCGCGGTCAGCCTGAAGATGAATCACCTCGGCGGAAACGCCTAAAAGGGTAAGGTTTTCGCTTATTATCCGGCACTGTTTGAATCCGGAATCCACAAACACCGCCGATTCCGCCCCCCGTGAAAGCGCCTCGATGCCGACAGCCCCTGTTCCAGCATAAAGATCGAGAACCCTGAAACCTTCAACTCCCCCGATGACATTAAAAAGGGCTTCTCGAACCCTCCCCAGTACAGGCCGGGTGGCAAGCCCTTCAGGAGCCCTGATTTTTCTTCCCCTAAACTGTCCCCCGATCACTCTGAGCATATCAGATCGCTGAAACCTGTTTGAGGGAAAATGACGCTTTCACCCTGTCAAAGGAGCCACCGGGCGCGGACGGAGTTATCATGAGATTGAAAACACGTGTTTTCCCGCCCTCGGGACAGAGTACCGAAATGACTTTCTTCAAACCTTCGTACGACCCTTCGAGAGTGAAAGGCACATCCTTGTCGGTATATGTCTGGCCGCTTTTCGGCAGCCGTGAAAATTTGACGCCGAATTCCTTTTCGCTGCCCTTGACCGTATTTGCGGCGGCGACAAGATCATCGGTTGGAACGTTATCGAGAATTTCAGGTGTCTTGATTCCGGCGATATTCCCGTCGATACCGAACTGGTACACAGTCTCCGATGACTTTGACATAGCGGGAATATTCTTTGCAGCCACCGTTCCTTTTCCCTCGAGCGCGGAGACCATATCGGTCATCGGCTGGTAGGAAAACGAGAAACCCTTGATCTGGTATGTTCCGTCAGACTTGATAACCGCCGAAGTCAGCCAGAGACGGGGCGGAACAGCCTCGGCAATCCTGTTGAGAACGACAAACGTCGGATCGGGTTCTTTCTCGACAACCTCCTTTTTGGGAGGAGGAGGCGGCGGCGGGGCGACAGGTTCCACTACCGGTGACTTCTTGGGTATCAGGCTCATGATAAAATCACGTTTGAGATACCCTCCGGCCGCCACGAGAACAATCAGGAGAACAATCAGCAGAGGGGTCGGGACTTTTTTCCTTTCCTTCACGATTATTTCGGGTTTCTCTTCTTCCACGGGTGGAGGCTGGCTGAGCGGAGCAGCTTCGCCCGGAGACTGGGCAACGGTAGTCTGGCTGTTCTTTTTATTGTCCTGTTCGCCGGATAAATTGATTTTCATCATGGTTTCAGTCCTCCAATGCCCTGAGCGCCAGCCCGTAACAGCTCGTAAACGCCGCACTCATCTGCACAAGTTCCTCCTGACTCTCCGGAACCTCGGTTAAACGCTCCTTGAGCGGATTGGAAACAGTCACCGGAATACCGGTCTTCTGGCTGATAACCCCGGCAAGATTTCCGCAATATGCTCCGCCCCCCGAAAGTACCAGCTGATTCAGGGTCGGTTTGTCCTTGAAATCACCATACGATGTAAGCCTCTGCAGCGATTGCTCGATATAACCCGAAAGACGGATTGCCACAGTCTGTGTCATGGCATTCATTCCCCCGCTGTCAAGGCAGGGAAGAATTTTCGCCAGCTCCTGTTCCTGAACCGGAAATGAATCCATTCCGACCAGGGCGCCCCGATCGATGACAAGAGACGATATGCCTTCCGCCTCCACCGAGACAACCATCATGGTGTCATTTCCGACCTCGCCGGCGCCTTCGCTCCCGTTATAGAGAGCCACCGTCTCGACATCGGTATATATATTCGCGATGGATGGCCGTACACCGGAAAAGAGCGATTTCTCCTTCTCGATGAGCTCGCGTCTTCCCGCAAAAACACATCCGATACCGTCGGTGATAAAATAGTCAAGGATGTAGTCGGAAAGACCTGAAAGTATCTTTTTTTCAATTTCCCATTTGAGGTGTTTCTTCATATCCTGGCTGGTCATTCCTTCTTCCTTCATCATGGAGGAAGAAACGAAATTTCCCGGAGCGAGACCGATGGTTACCGACACATTTCCGGAAGCAACGATGTCTGAATTCATGAACGAATCCAGTGTTTCCTCCGGGGGACCGACAGCAAGGCCGGTTATCTTCAGGCTTTTGTCACTCCGAACGACGCTGAGGAGACGGACTCCCTGCTCGCTGTATCGAACTCCGATACCCTGGGCCACCTTATATCCTCCCATGTAATCGCATGAATGCGCTGACCATGTTCACCGGTTACCATGTGCATTCAACATACAATACAATATATATATAAAACAGAGTAATTAAATACATTTTTTTGTAAACCGGCGAAATAATCACACCGTTTTTCTATTCACCCTTGCCGGTACTGTCCGTGACTGTTATATACCTCCTGATACCTTCATATATACCCGCTCCGATTCCCGTAACACGC
Source organism: bacterium (assembly GCA_021372535.1). Taxonomy (NCBI): domain Bacteria; species bacterium. The sequence goes on along the minus strand of JAJFUH010000018.1, from coordinate 9,677 downwards.
CGTATGTCTTCCGGACGCCTGAACCTCCCATGGGCGTCACGGTATGCAATGATGGCGGCTGCCCGTGAAGGACCGATCAGCGGCAGCTTTTCGAGCTCTTCCTTTCCTGCGGTATTGATATTTACTGCACCGTCAGGGATTCCGTCACCGGACAGCAGGGTATCCGGGTTCTGTACGAGCGGCGGCGGCTCGGCTGCATGACGAATCACCTGCAGGTCGCCGGGGATTTTATCGGCTCTCGTTCCGAAACGGATTCCCCAGCCGACGAGGATGAGCAGCCCTATTATGGCGATTGCGGTACGGTCACGCCGTGAGAAAAGCGCCACTGCTATTCTCCGTAAATGAGGGTGAGAACCAGCGTGCCGATTTTTCCGAGGCTTTCCGCCGAACACTTGTCAGGTGTGTCCGAGACGGTATGCCAGGAAGGATAATCGAAATCGATGAGATCGACCGATGGTATCCCCCGCCCGATGAGCGGGATATGATCATCGGTGATACCCGTCATACCGGGCGACATGGATATTCCGAGATTTCCGCAGATTTTCTCGATTCTGGACATGATTAACGGGGCGGACTGAGCGGAATAATAATCACGTGTAAGCGACAGGTCTTTGTCGCCTATCATATCCAGCAGAACCGCATATTGCGGCTTGAACGATGACGGCATGGTTTTCGCGAAGAACCGCGACCCGAGCGTCCATGTGTCGTCGTCGCCGTAATCGCCGCCGTCCTCGCCATCGAAAAACACAATATCGACTCCGACCGGCGGCTCGTTATCCTTCATTATCCGTGCAATTCCAAGAAGGACAGCGACACCGCTGGCGCTGTCATTGGCCCCGGGAACAGGCTTCGAATGATTCGACAACTCCTTGTCCTGGTCGGCATAGGGACGGCAGTCCCAGTGAGCGCAGAGCAGTATGCGCTGTTTCTTGTCGGGATAAAAAGAGGCCATGATATTATACATGTCGGTATCCTGGCCGGCAAAACGATCCCTGAAGGGTTGAACGGCGACATAAGAAGTACATGATTTAAGGCTTTCGATGAGCCAGTTCTTTGTTTTTTCATGTGCTTCGGACCCTGGTACTCTCGGTCCGAATGCGACCTGTCGCTCAAGATCGGCGTACGCTTTCGTACCGTCATACTCCGGCATGACCGTGGAGGTACAGGAGGATACATTGAACACGCCGGTCAGTATGGTCAGGGCAAAGACTAGAAGGTGAGCTCTCCCCATACGGAAACCTCTCTGATTTTACGTACTTTGTTGGTCATGTCTGTCGAGTTCTGAAAGTCAAGCTTGGCACCGCCGTTGAAATTTTTTGAGAACCGGTACTGTACATTGGGAGAAATACCCCATGAATCGGTGCTGCTGATGAGTGAAGGCTCATTTGTCATCTCTTCGCCCTCAATTACCACCGGGGTATCGCCGCTGATTTTTTTATATCGGGCGCTGTTTGAAATAAAGAATTCGAGCGACATTTCGATATCGCTTTTCAGCTTCATGCCGAACAACCCCTTTGAGGAGCTGAGACGGTACTGGAACCGGGTTCTTATATCCGATTTGTCATCAGTCGTATAGTTCACTGTTGACCCGGTGACTTCTGTCGCTTTATCCTGCGATTTTGACATTGAAAAGTTTATCTGAAACTTTTTTATGGCCGTCGAAACACTGATCAGCGGAGAGAACTTTTCCGATGTTTTTTCCGACTGTGGCTCTATGCTGTAATCACGGTAATTTTTTTCGTTATTTTTTGAATATGCTGAGCTTACATTCGTATTTGAAATATATTTCTTCATAAAGGGCATAATGTTTTCCGCCTTCGCCCAGTTCAATGTTACATCCGGATAACTGTATGTTTCTTTCAGGGTCTGGGCGGACGATGTGAGCTGTTCCTCCTTGCCGTAGCTCATCTTGGTCGACAATCCGACATCGAGGGGAAGTTTCAGGTCCGTCCGGGCGCTGTAACCTTTGATGGACCCTTCGGTGTTCTGACGTGTGACAACCGTATTGGAATCCGGTTCCGATATCTTCCCTTTGAAACGATCGATGAAACTGGACGGCCTGTCGGTAATGCCCGCCTTCTGAAACTGGTTGGTGTTTCTGTATTCGAGCATTACGGGACTGAATGTTTTCATCAGCCCGTCTATCATCCTGTTCCGGAACGGTTCTTTCAGCTCGTTTTCTTTTTTCGATTCCCCCTTCCGCGTTGAATCGGCACCTTGAGATTCCGGCGCGGGAGGGCTTTTCTCCTCGGGCTTCTTTTCCTGTGATTCCGCGTCTTTTTTACCGGAATCATCTTTTTTTGCGGGAAGTTTCAGCTCCGCTTTCATGTATTTGAGCACATTAAACCAGGTTACGGTTCCGCTCGCCTGAAATGTCTTGTTGAAGTTTATCGTTTTCGATCCGAGCTGACTCGACAGACTGTAACGGGGGTTGTCATCTTCCTTATATGAAGCGTTATAATTATAATTATGAGTAAAAATGCTCGGTATTCCGGGCGGTTTGAATGTAATGGTGTTTGACTCGTTATAGCCGGTTACCTTGTTGTCTCTTGGAATTGTGAGGTCTTTTTCCTGCGTGAGCTGGTATCGATAGGTAATTTGCTCGATAGGAAGGTATCCGAAGTTGTAAATCTCATTGACTTTATTTGTTCTTGTCGAATCCGAAACACCGTCGATATTGGTTTTAAAGCGGTTGTTATCGTCTTTGGTATAATTATAGTTCAGTTCATTGGGAGTATACGCGAATTTAATATCTGCCAGCCGGTCTTTGAACGTTTTTTTCGAGCTTTTCACCGTTGTTTTGGTTTTTGTTTCGGTTCCGGTTTCGGGTTCTTCGTCTTTTTTCAACAGCCACCCTAAAATGGACACTTTCCTTCCGGTGGGATTGACATCATAGGTTATTTTCGTCTGTTTGTTGACCCCTTCTTCGTATCCAGACATGGGAGAATCGGAAATCCGCTGCCCCCAGTCGAAATCGGCGTTCACTTTTTCCGTTGCCCAGTTGATGAGCGAACCCTTGAATCCATCCCAGTTGAGATTTGTCGGTGACAATCCCTTTTTAGTCGTATCCACGCCCTTACGGTATGTGATGTGATATTTTTTATCGGAAGTCCATGACCGGAATTCTTTCTTCTGGTCATCGGCCAGAATGATGTCCGAGCCGCTTTTAAGCCGCGGAGTCGCATCCGTTTTACTGATGCTCGCCGTGACGGGAAGGTTCAGGTTCCATCGTTTCGGGGCAAAACGGTCCATATTTACCTTTATCGAGGAGTTCCAGTCTTTTGCATCCTGACCCGTGCCCTTTTTGGTATTCATGTCATGGAAATCGTCGTCTTTCCATGTTCCGTTGCCCGAAATGTTGATAAATCCCGCAAGATCGGTGTTGATCTTAAACCGTGCCGCGGTTCCGCCCATATCGCGGAGCTTGTCCATTCGGAGCTCATCGAACCAAACATCCTCCAATTGAACGGTCTCGCCCGTATTGTTTCTGATTCCTATCGATATCACTTTAATATTCTGGAGCGAGGGATTACCGGCAAGGGTAAAAACCTTCGTGCCGTCATTTTCCACATAAGCACCCGGCTTGTCGAGATCGCCGCTCACAATGGTGAGCGAATCTAAACGGGCCTTGAGCCTCTCTTTTACGATCGCGAGAGAGCTGTCGGTCGCAAGAAGCGAATCGGTAAATACATTCAGGGAGTCCTGGAGGTCTCCGAGCATCTTCGTGATGTTATCCTTCTGGGTGTCCCTGTTGAATTTGACCTGTGTACAGGACTCAAAATCGATATCGACGTAGTTCTCTTTCGCCCATCCCCGATAAACCGGCGAACGGTATTCGTAGTAGTTCTGCTTGTCTCCGCCAAACCTGAAAACAAGTTCGAAATCACGTCCTTCCTTCGGCGCTTCGGGCATGTTGTCGGAGCCGTGAACATACATCTTGAGGGATGTGTAATCGGTGAAGTCCATCTTTTCAAAGGTCCGGTACATGAACGCCGTATGGTTGTTCCGGAGATTTTCAAATTCAAGAACGATGGACTGTTCCATCCGTTCGACTTTGGTTTCGGGATCGATCTCGATCTTGACTTCCCGCGGCGGCGAATAGTTATTGTTTTCGTGGGTATTCACCCGTGTAACCCTGAGCGCTTCCGGTTTGCCGTCACCCGGAGAACTTTCCGTATCCTTTAACATGTCGTTGCCTTCATCATCGAATATTCCCGATTCGAGCCAGCTGCTTTCAACGATCTCCATCGCCGCTATCTGAATGAGTGTGGTATCCGTCTGGGATATCCACATCCTCGCGAACTCTATTTTAGTGGGATCCGGCGCTTCCGTTCCGCCGACAGTCGCATCGGGATTACTCCAGAGCGGGATTCTGTAGAGACGCCATCCGTTGCTGTAAGAACCATCGACATAATACCTGCTGGAATCCTCGAACGTTATTGAATATTCATAATATGAGTTCTTGGTGTCAAGTATTCCGTTGTGGTTGATATCCTCGGTATCGGGAATGCCCGCGCGATCCGAATCGACGGCGTTTCCTTCCGTTCCGTTGATACGGCTGTAGTCATTTTTATCGTTGTAATTCCAGTCGTCTCCGAAAGGGTCGGGGTTGTTTTTCGAATCATATCCATCTTCGTTACGGTCAAAAACACCGTCGAGACCGGTATCTTCCTCTTTTGTCAGGGTATTGTCGCCCTGACCCTGGCCGGGTATGGGACGGTCCTCGGTGTTGAGAAAGTTTTTACCGCTCCTCTTGACACCATCCGCATCGACATAATCGTCCACATACCAGTCCTCGGACACCGAACCGATGTCAATATTAAGAACACCCCTGCTTCCCTTTGCCCAGACCTCAATAAATCGTGACCTCGATAAATCCTCTCCCGTGCCGTAGAATGCCGTCATGACGCCGTCATATGCATTGTCACTCGGGACTCCCTCGGGTTTCCCATAGCCCAGTGTAAGGACATGGACTGTGTTTTCACCGGCAGTGGTATCCTTGTTGGGCCAGATTATTCTCGATTCGATGCGGTCCCATGGATTATACCAGTTCAACCTTCCTCTTACCATATCACGGCCGTTATCGGGCTGGGATGCCTTTGTCCATGCTGTCCGGATAATGCTGAGAGGAAGGTTTTTCGAACCCTCGAAATCATCCACATACACGACACCGCGAGTGTTCATGTTCGGCATGCTCTTTGCCACTTCGCCCTCTATCTGGATTTTCGACGCTTCATTGGCGACAACGAGAGGGATTTTGTCGATCATGGTGGTAAGGACTTTAGGCTGAAAATTAAGCTGGGTATCGGTATCGAACAGGAACATGCGCGATGGTTCCTGGCCTATCCTGACCCGTTTGTCACGTGTCGATTCGTTGTTGAAAAGGAAGGTTGCCCCTATTTTCGAATCCTGCCAGAGATCGTATTCCGTACGCACGCCGAGGAGCGACTTCTGCATCTGCTGGAATGCGTTCATCTCTTCATATTTGATCACGAGGTCGGCTGTGGGGCTCAACGCTTCCTGGTTGAGGAGTGTCAGCTCGCCGGTCATGTAATTGATGCGGTAATCGGTGCCGTTTGCCAGCGCTTTCCCGTTAAGCAGAACCTGTTCGGTACCCTCCATGATACCGCCGATACCCCCGCCGATCTGTATGACCGCCTGCCTGTTGGCGGTCTGCACCTCGATATAGTATTTTGACTTTTCGACCTTTTCATCGAAGTTCTGCGTGTCATATATCTCCGGCACTTTTTCCTTCAGTTCGACCGATACACCCTGGGGAGTTCCCGAATCGAACGGCCTCAGGAGCGGAAAAATGAGCTCGCCGCGGTACTGGTTGACAAATCCGCGGTTGAGGTCGATTTTATTGTCGGGCTTGAGATTGCCGAATTCATCGGCATTGTCGAGACCGAGAATATGGATAAAAGGAGTGCCGTCCTGGGTGTCGCGCGAAACGCCGTCCGTGGCCTCGCGGTAAATACGGATTTCGAGCCCCTCAAGGTCGATATTCCGCTGCCCGAGATCGTAGACGTTTTTCCATTCGAGGTCCCATGTGTCCTGATTTGAAGGGCGCTGGCTTTTCGCTTTGATCAGCTTGAGCTCGATTTTCGAGGCCGGGTCATTCGGATCATACGCCAGCTTACCGTACTTTCTGCCGTCCTTTGTCTCGACATAAACGCCCACTGTCCATGTGTCCTGAACACGATTGGTGAATACGATAAATCCGAGGCCACGGTCAACGTAGTAATCGCGCTGAGGATCGAGCCGGTGATAGAAACCGTCTAAGCCGGTCTCGTCATAAACCTGGTTTTTCGTGGGATAGAGGCTCATGGGTTTCGCAACACCGCGGATAGCATTGTCGCTGAGGTTGTTGCTGTTGTTTGCATCGTCCACATACACCTCGATGACCACAAGCGAGTCGCGGGGGCTGTACATGATCTGGTCCAGCGATGTGCGGGCGTTCTGAAACTGCTCCATGTAATTCTTGTCGAGGAAGAAGTAGGTATTGGTTTTGTACTGGTAATCCTTTATCTGGGTGGATTTTTCCTCAGCGGAACCGCGAAAGGTCTTGACATTCGCCTCGCTCTTTTCCTGGGAGGCGATGGCGGTAAACCGCAGCGGGCCGACTCTGCCCTCTGTCCTGATACCGAACAGCCCCTTGTGCGAACCCCGGTAGCCCGCAAACGTGGCTCCTTCGAGGTTGAGCGATATATTGCCGGCATCGACAGCCTGGATGATCTCGTCTTTTTCGCCCTGATACTTGAGCTTGATGTTTTCCTCGAAATTTGACAACGACTGGCTCGAAGCATCCTGCTGTATATCGACGGTGACACGTTCGCCGACATTTCCGCGGATGCTGAAACGGGGCTCCTGCTTCATGGTAAGGGCGGGAAACGATGAATTTTTCGAGGCCGATGTCTCTATCTGTCCTTCGGTCCATTCGCTTCTCCCCGAAAAGGTGATTTTCTGGGAGCCGTTGATATCCAGACGGGTCTGGCCGCCGACAAACTTCTCAAACCGTCCCCCTACCGGAAGGGCGAACTTGAGATCGCTGACACTCGTGCCTTTGGTACTTCCCTCGGAAGACCATTTCGATATGCGGCTATCGTTTTTCTGCCAGAGAGTATCGAATTTATTTTCCATACTCTCCGCTTTGAAACTTTCAAGGGGAATAAAATAGTATTTTTCGATCCGGATTCCGGGAATCTGTGTCTTGCGCATGACACGGGATTCGTTTATTTCAAGGCTGTCCTTGACTGTTGAAAGCGGCCTGGGGAATTTATCCGGGGGACGGATACCGATGGTGTAATGAGAGAGGTCAGCTTCTTCCGGCGCCGATTCCTTCATGAACCTGATAAGCTCCTCGTCGGGCCTGATGTCATAGTCTTCGCCGTTCACATAGGATTCAGACTTGCGTTCAAGCCATGTGCCGTTAAAGTATTCAGCCGAAACAGTAACAGCCAGAAAGACCGTAAGAGCTAAAAAGAAAAGGACATACTTATACATAAACATCAAGCCCGGGGTAATCGTAAACAAGATATTGTTCAAGCGGAAATCGAACCAAAAAAAACACCGATCACGCTGGGCTATAAGCAGTCCTCCGGGAATAACATAATGCAGAATTGTGAATAACAATCATAAAATATATAAAACTCAATTATTAAGCAAGAAAAAAATATCCATGTCAATATGCTGTGATATCTATCACATAGATCGGCATTTTTTCATTGAATCTTGATGAAAAAGAAAGTAAAAGAAATAGGCACAAGGCAGAAGGCAGAAGGGATTTATACAATTCATGCGGGCAGAATAAGCCAATCATCCCAATCATTCAATCAGTGTAATCAGCGGTTCAGACAATGGAGCCGATGGAGGGATTCGAACCCCCGACCCTCTCATTACAAGTGAGACGCTCTGGCCAACTGAGCTACATCGGCTTTTTGAGGCTTTCAAAGATAACATATTTTACGGGTCATGTCAATAACGACCTGTATTCTGCTGTTTTTCCCAACAGTTCTGCGATATCCTTCCATGATTATATTGACAAAAAACTTCAGGACACTATACTATCTCTATTGCGTTTTTCCAATTCGGAATTGACACTGTGTTCATCTCATATCGCACGGAGGCTTTCATGATGCGGTTTGTTCTGTTTTTTTGCAGTATGTTACAGGCAGCCATGCTGGTTACAGCGGACTCTTATGCCGCTCCGAATGAAACGAATGCCCTCGATACGATGAAAAAAGCGACCGATTTCATGATGAAAACGGTTTCGTATCGTGGCGGTTTTGTCTGGAAATACAGAGAGGACCTTTCCGAGCAGTGGGGCGAGGTTCCTGCACGGAGAACGCAGATATGGGTTCAGGGCGCCACGAACGGCGTCGGCGAAATGCTTATCGATGCCTATACGGTCACCGGGGGCAGGGATTATCTCGAATATGCAAAAAAAGTCGCCGATGCGCTGATCTGGGGACAGCATCCTGAGGGCGGGTGGCACTATTTCATCGACTTCGATATGCCGGGGATACGGAAATGGTATGACGAGGTGGCTTCAAAATGCTGGGGATGGGAGGAATACTATCATTACTACGGTAACTGTACGTTCGATGATGACACCACGACAAGTTCCATCAGGTTTTTGATGAAACTTTATATCGTCACCCTCGATCCCGCATATTATGAGCCGCTTCTGAAGGCACTCAATTTCGTGCTCGAAGCCCAGTTTCCCAACGGCGCCTGGCCGCAGCGGTATCCCCTGATGTACGAGTATGTCAAAAACGGCAAGCCCGACTATACGTCGTTCTACACCTTCAATGACGGGGTCATGTTCAACAACATCATGGTTCTCCTCGATGCGTATGAGCAGCTCGGCGATGAACGGTACTACGAAGCCGCCCGTCGGGGCATGGATTTTTATATCGTCTCACAGTATGCCAGACCGCAGGCGGGATGGAGTTCCCAGCATTCGCATGACATGAAACCCACCTATGCGCGGACATACGAACCGGAGGGTGTCTGGTCAACCTCGACCCTGAATAATATCAACGCGCTCGAGACCTTCTATAAAATCACCGGAGACAGAAGATATCTCAATCCCATACCCGCGGCGGTCGAATGGCTCGAAAGCGCCATTCTCAACACCGATCCCTCGAAAAACTATACCCACGCCCGTGTTTACGAACTGGGGACGAACAAACCGCTCTATACACACCGTTCGGGGACGGGTATCGAGAACGGCCATTATTACCAGGATCATGAGTTCGGGAATTTTATCTGCCATTACGGCCAGATTGCCACTATCGATGTTAAAGCGATACAAAAGGAATACGACCGTGTGTGCGGGCTGACACCGGAAAATGCCCGCGCCGAGTTTGAGCAGTCGGGGAAGAATAACAGAACGGCGCCGGATGCGGATTCCGCCGCGATTGAAACACTGATCAAATCCCTCGACAAGCGCGGAGCATGGATCACCGATATGCGTATTTCCAATTACAGCGATCCCTGCGCCGATGGACGAGCGGGAACAATCGTACGGGGCATCGAGACAGGCGTGTACATCGGCAACATGAAAAAACTCATGGATTATGTCAAAAGCGTGAAGAAGTGATTAAGGCCCTTTTTTTTCAAAGCGAGGACAGAACATGGGATATCGTACAGCAGCTATGGTTGCAGTTTTGTGC